>CAYSJP010000071.1:0-9704 GCA_964431395.1 uncultured Halobacteriales archaeon | reverse complement strand
ACCGAACTCGATTCGCTGGCGGCCGGCACCGAAACTGACCTGCGGCATAGCCGGGGGCTCGGCCTCTGGCAACTCAAGTGGGGCGTCGATGCTCTCGACGGCGAGCTCTCCTTCGAGAACGGGGAGGAAACGACGGTCCGGATTCGACTCCCGGATCTCGGTCGGGACGACTCGGAAGCTTCGCAACCGTAGCTCGTTCGCGATACTCCGGTCAGTAGTGCTTGAACAGGAGCGCCCGGACGTCGTCCTTCGTCCGGACGTTCTCCGTGACCCCGTCGGGGAGGGTCACGGCGTACTTGCCACCCTCGGCGTCCGGGTCCTCCTCCCACTTGTCGTCGTGGTCGTCCAGAAGCTGCATCATCGCGTTCAGCCGGCCGGAGGTGCTATCCTCTCCCTCCCCTTCAGCTTCTTCCCCGTCTTCCTCTTTGGATTCGGCCTCATCCTCTTCATCTTCGTCCTCCTCAGCTTCGTCCTCCTCATCTTCAGCTTCCTCCCTGTCTTCGGCTTCCCCCTCTTCGGCTTCCTCCTCGTCTTCGGCTTCCTCGGCCTCGTGGGCTTCCTTCGCCGGGTCACCCCCACCAGCACCGGCGTCCGCCACTTCCACTCCATCGCCGGAAGCGTCCTCGGCGAGTCCCACCCCCTCCTCGTAGTGATCCAGCAGGAACTCGACGGCGTCCACCGTGCGGACGACTCCGTAGGGGCCGAGGCGGTGTTCCTCGAGTTCACCCCGGACGTTCTCGAGGCGGTCGCGCTGTTCCTCCGTGATCTCGATGGTCGGCATGGGAGGTACTGCGTCGACACGGAACGTAAAGCCACGGAAGCCCGTGTCGGGGGAGGACGTCGGGGCCAACAATGATGAGGGTGGGTGCTGTATGCTGGTGTATGGGAGCGAACAACCCGGTGAGGGACCGACTGCTCGCGCTCTACCGGCGCTTCGTCGGCGAGCCCGAGCGCGAGTCCGACGTGTACTTCGGATTCGCGTTGTTCTTCGGGGGGATCGCCTTCGGGATACTCGGGCTCGTCCTGTTCCTGTGGAGTGCGACGTTGACTTCGGGGACCGACTTCTACTGGCAGGTGCGCGAGATCGCGATCGCGGTTGCCATGCTCGGGCTCCCGTCGTTCGTGCTCAGCTTCGTCGTTCTGCTGCCCGTCGACCGGCGAGCGCGATACGCGAGCGGCGCCGGAGTCGTCGTCTGCATCGTGGCGGCGATCGTCTTCGTGTGGGCGTACCCCTCCAGCTGGAACGTCGACGGCACCGACTACGCCACCGAGGGGATCACGGTCTACGCCGCCGGACTGGCAGTGCTCGTTGCCTCCTCCGGGGCCGGGCTGGTCGAGCAACGCCTCGAGGATGCACGGGCCACGAGAGAGCCCCGCGAGCAGGAGGAGGAGCGAGAGGGAGTCAGTGACGAACGGGTCCGACGGGACATCGAGGAGGCGATGGAGGACGCCGAACTCACCTGGGGCGGCGTCGAGCGCGACGAGACGAGACGGATCACGGTCGACATCGACGACGCGGACGGGGAACTGTCCGGGCCGGCAAAGGAGTCACGCAGCAGTTCGTCCGGCGTCGACGAGGCGGTCGCCGGACTCCGGAACCTCCAGGGCGGGCAGACGAAAGCGGAAACGAGCGACGGAGTCGACGACCAGACCGCCGCACTCCAGGAACTCCGGGAGAGACAGGAGGCCGAAGAGGAGACCCAGCCGTCGCTGTTCCAGCGGGTGAAACGGTGGATCGGGCTGTGACGCGATAGCGTACCGCGAGGGTCACGTTTATTAGGTAGTCCTACGATATCACCCTCATGGCCAAAGGACTCGACGTCGGCACCATGAATATTCTCTCGGCCCAGCAGGACGGGTCCGAAACAGTGTTCGTCCAGCAGCGGAACTCCTTCGTGGAGATAGAGTACTCCGACATGGCGGAGCAGATGTTGTCCCGGAGCGAAGTACTCCACATCCGCAAGGATGACCAGGTGTACATCGTCGGCGACGACGCGCTCAACTTCGCGAACATCTTCAACAAGGAGACGCGCCGGCCGATGCAGGACGGGATCCTCTCCTCGGACGAGAAGTCCGCGATCCCGATGATCAAGCTGATCACCGAACAGGTCGTCGGGGAGCCCGACCACCAGGGTGAACGGCTGTTCTTCTCGACGCCCGCGGACCCGATGGACGCGGACATCTCGACTCTGTACCACCAGAAGACCCTCGAGTCGATCCTCAGCGACCAGGGGTACGACCCCGAACCCATCAACGAGGGGATGGCCGTCATCTACTCCGAACTCGCGGATCACAACTTCACCGGGCTCGGCATCTCCTTCGGCGCCGGCATGACTAACGTCTGTCTGGCGTACTACGCCGTGCCCGTCATGCGCTTCTCGATCGCACGCGGTGGCGACTGGATCGACGAGCAGGCCGCCCAGGCCACCGGTACGCCCGTCGACAAGGTCACCGCGACCAAGGAGGACGACTTCGAGCTCGACTTCCGGACCGACGTCGGCGGGATCGAGGGCGCGCTCTCGATCTACTACGAGAACCTGCTCGACTACGTCATCGAGAACATCCAGCGCGAGACCGACGAGGAAGACGTCGAGGAGGGCCTCGACGTCCCCGTCGTCGTCACCGGCGGCACCTCCAGTCCGGACGGCTTCGAGGAGCTGTTCGAGGAGCACCTCGACGGGGCCGACATTCCGTTCTCGATCAGCAGCGTCCAAAGCGCGAGGGACCCGCTCTACAGCGTCGCGAGCGGCGCGCTCGTCGCCGCGCGCTCCGAGGAGGGTGGAGCCGGGGGCGCCGCCGAGGAGAGCGAGGCGGAGGCCGAGGCGGGGGACTAACGCTCCTCGGCGGTCGCGACGATCGATTCGAGGAGGTCCTCGCGATCGCTGAGAATCGAGCTCACGTAGCTCGGGCTCGTGTCGGCCGCGTCCCCGATCGCAGCGTACGTCCGGTCGGGGTCGGTCGGGGTCTCCTCGGCGAGCAACTCCTCGATCACGCGCTTTTGCCTGTCGGTGAGTTCCTCGAAGCGGTCGCGTAGTTCACCGGGGAGGCGGTAGGTCCGGCCGCCGGCATCGAGCGCGACCGTCTCGTTCGCGGGCGCCTCGCCCGCTTCCCGGAACCGGCCCAGCGCTTCGCCCCAGGATTCGCTTTCCTCGCCCTCCGGCCGGTGATCGGCGGGGATACCGACGTACCCGCAGTCCTCGCAGGTGAGCGCCGCACTATCCTCCAGCGAGAACGTGATCATCGTACCGCCACACCGCGGACAGTTCATGACGGCGTGGTGAACGCCCTCCTAAATGATTCTACCGGACGCTCACGCCGGCTCGTGACCACTCACGCGCTGTCTGCCCCCGACCGCTACGTGGCGTCGCCCGCGCCGTCCGTCCCGGCGGCGCCGAGGCCATCGAGCAGGTACTCCGCCGCCGTGCGTGTGGTCGCCAGCGGGACGTCGTGGACGTCACAGATCCGCAACAGGGCGGAGATGTCGGGCTCGTGGGGCTGTGCGGTTCGCGGGTCGCGCAGGAAGACGACCGCGTCGACCTCGCCGCGCGCGACCTCCGCGGATATCTCCGCGTCGCCGCCGTCGGGACCGGAGAGTTTGCGCTCGACCGGGAGTCCGGTCTCCTCGACGAGGCGCGTGCCGGTGGTGCCGGTCGCGAGGAGGTCGATCGAGGAGAGAAACGGCTCGTACTCCCGGGCGAAGTCGATCATCGTCGGCTTTTCCTCGTCGTGGGCGATGAGGGCGACGCGGGTCATGTCGTGGTACTCACGCCCCCGGGGCTAAGACCTGACGATCATACGATTATATACCGGGATTGACACCCACGTACTGCTCCTAGAAACGCTCTTGATTGCCGTGTGCGTCCCCGCGTCCATGTCGACGGGGCTGACCGAGGACGATCTGAAGCGGATCGAGGCGTTCGTGGACACTCCCTCCTGGGACCGTCGCCCGGAGATGCTGTGCCCGGATGAAAACGCCGGGGCTCAGGCCCGCGGCTCCCGGTCCGGGCCCGGATAGGGCTCCCCGTGGATCGCCTCGTAGACGCTCGCGGGGTCGAACAGCCGGGCGAACGCGTCGGGGCTCCGGACGCTCGTCTCGAGGTTCGCCTCGCGGCGGATCGCCGTGCCCGCGCCGGCGCTCCGTAACCCCTCGTCCAGGCTGAGGACGTGGCGGGCGTCGCCGTGCAGCGCCGACGCGAGCGCGGGGTGATCGCCGTCGGGGTGGTCGACGACCGCGACGAGGTCGTCGATCCGCTCCCGCCAGGCGGAGGCGATGCCGGGGTCGGACAGGTCGGCGATCACCGCCTCGGCGTCGGAGAGCAGGGGGTCGCTCGCGACCAGCCGGATCCAGTCGTGCGCGGCGACGAGGTCGAGCGCCTCGCGACTCGGCCCACCCGCAAGGAGGTCGGCGGCGAGCACGTCCGCGTCCGCGACGACGCGTGCCATCGGGTCGGCGTCCGCATCACCCCCGTCGGGAGCGTGCTCACTCATCGCGTCCTCCGGTTCGGTCCTCGCGTCGCTCCGCCAGTGCCTCGCGGACGTCGGCCTCGGATACGTCGCGTTTCGCGGCGCGCTCGAAGAGATCGGACCAGGTCACGGGTCAGGCGTCGGCGCTCGCCGCGTCACCGATCAGGCCGGCGCGGACGCGGCCGACGACGTCCCGGTCGGCGATCACCGCGACCCGATCGCCCGCCTCGATGTCGGTCCCCGGAAGGGGGATCGCCATCGACTCGCCGGCCCGGCCGTGGGCGTAGATCCGGGCGTCCGCGACGTCGATCGCGTCGGTGAGGTCGTTGACGCGCTCGCCGATCGCGGGGGCCCCATCGGGTATCCGGATCGACAGCAGGCGGAGTTTTTCGGTCAGATCCGCGAGCGCGCTGATGTTCCCGCCCAGCAGGGCGGTTTTCGCACCGGTCGCGCCGAGCTGTTCGGGGTAGATCACCTCGTCGACCTGATCGGCGTAGGTCTCGTAGATCGCCTTGCGGTAGTCCTCGTCGGTCCGGAGCACCGTGAGACAGCCGTGCTCGTTGCCGACCATGCACGCGGCGAAGTTGGTGTTGAGGTCGCCCGTCAGCCCCGCGACGGCGGTCGCCGACCTGATACCCGCCTCCGCCAGGACGTCCGGGTCCGCCCCGTCGCCCTCGATGACCCGAAACCCGGCCGTCTCGACCCGGTCCACCGTGTCGGGGTCGCGCTCGACGATCGTGACGTCGTACCCCTCCTCGTGCAGGACCCGCGCGGTCCGCAGTCCGACCCGCCCGCCGCCGACGATGAGGTAGCTCATGGAACCGGGTACGACGCGGGCGACAAAAACGTTGGTCCCTTGGGCGTTCGGAGACCGGGGCGGCTCACTTCACCGTCACGCTCTTGGCGAGGTTGCGGGGCTTGTCGATCGCCCGCCCCTTCAGGTCCGCGACGTAGTAGGCGAACAGCTGGAGGTAGACGTTCGCGACCAGCGGCTCCAGAACGCCGAGATCGGGCACCGGCAGGGCGGTGTCGAGGAACTTCTCGGCGGGCGGGTACGAGGAGAGCCCGATCACCGGCGCCTCCCGGGACTCGACCTCCTTGACGTTGTTGAGCGTCTCCGCGGGACGTGTCCCGTCGGTGAGAACGGCGAGCACGGGCGTCTCCCCGGTGACGAGCGCGAGCGGCCCGTGTTTCAGTTCGCCCGCGGGGAACCCCTCGGCGTGGTCGTAGGAGATCTCCTTGAGCTTCAGCGCCCCCTCCAGGGCGACCGGACACCCCAGGTCGCGGCCGACGAAGAAGAACGCGTCGCCGTCGGCGTACTCCTCGGCGGCGGCCTTCACGGCTCCGGTCCGGTCGAGGATCCGCTGGACGGCCCCGGGCAGGTCCCGCAGGTTCCCGAGGGTCTCGCTCGCGGCGTCGGTTCCGAGCGTCCCGCGTTGCCGCCCCAGGTACACCGACAGCAGGGAGAGCGTCGCCACCTGCGAGGCGAAGGTTTTGGTCGCGGCGACGCCGATCTCCGGGCCGGCACGGATGTACACCGTGTCGTCGGTCTCCCTGGTTATCGTACTGCCGAGGGTGTTCGTCACCGCGAGGGTGCGCGCGCCGGCGCGGTCGGCGGCGCGGATCGCCGACAGGGTGTCGGCGGTCTCGCCGCTCTGGGTCACCGCGATCACGAGCGTCCGCCAGGGGTCCCGTCCCCCCTCGAAGGCGTACTCGCTGGCGACCGTCGCCGAGGCGCGCACGTCGGCGTGGCGCTCGATGAGTTTCGCCGTGTACAGCCCCGCGTGGTAAGACGTCCCGCAGGCGACGATCTGGATCTCCTCTAAGGAGTTCAGGTACTCGGCCGGCAGGGAGACGTCGAGGTCGACTCCGCCCCCGAGTTCGTCGATCCGCCCCGAGAGGGCCTGCCGCAGGGCCTGGGGCTGCTCGTGGATCTCCTTGAGCATGTAGTGGTCGTAGCCGCCCTTCTCGGCGGCCTCGGCCTCCCACTCGACGGTCTCGGTCCCGCGCTCGACCACCTCACCGCCGTTCCTGATCGAGACGTCGCCGCCGCCGACCTGGACGACGTCGCCGTCGTCGAGGTAGGTGACGTCGCGGGTGTGCTCCAGAAACGCCGTCACGTCCGAGGCGACGAAGATCGCGGACTCGCCGCGCCCGAGCACTAACGGACTGTCCCGCCGGGCCGCGACGATGCCGTCCTCGTCGGCGGCGACCGCGGCGAACGCGAAACTCCCCTCGAGGCGGTCGATCGTCGCCTCGACCGACTCCAGCAGTGTGGCGCCCGCGTCCCTGTACTCCTCGATCAGGTGGGGGATGACCTCCGTGTCGGTCTCGCTGGTGAAGGTGTGGTCGGCGAGTTCCGTCCGGAGGGCGTCGTAGTTGTCGATGATGCCGTTGTGGACGACCGCGACCGTGCCCGTGCAGTCGGTGTGGGGGTGGGCGTTCGCGTCTGTCGGCTCGCCGTGGGTCGACCATCGGGTGTGGCCGATCCCGCAGAACGCCTCCGAGGCGCTCGGGATGTCGAGCCCGTCGATGTCGCCGGCACTCTTGTAGACGGTCAGATCGCCGTTCCGCAACGCGATCCCCGCGGAGTCGTAGCCGCGGTACTCGAGGTTCTTCAGCCCGGTCGCGACGATCGGGAGGGCGTCCGAATCGCCGACGTAGCCGATGATTCCACACATGTTACCCCCTCCGCACCTCCGCGCCGGAGGGAATCCGGCCGTCGACTGCCGCGCCACCCTCGACCGTCGTCCGGTTCCCGACGACCGTCCCGGGGTGGACGCTCACCGCGCCGCCGATCCGGGCGTTGTCGCCGATGACGCTGCCGAGTTTCACCCCTTCGTGGACGGCCCCATCGACGACGACGTCGGCGGGGCCACCCTCGACCGTCGTGTTCGGGCCGACCCGTGCGTTCTCGCCGACCACGCAGTCCCGGAGGACCGCGCCGGCGCCGACCGTCGCGTCCGGCAGCACGACGGCGTTGTCGAGAACGGCGTTCGCGCCGATCCGGACGTTCTCCCCGACCGCCGTCCCCGCGAGGACGGTCGCGCCGGGGCCGATCCGCGTGTCCGACCCCACCGCGACGCCGTCAGTCACGATGGCGTTCTTGCCGACGCGGGCCGTCCCGGGGATCTCGACCGGGTCGCCGTTCAGCAGGCTCGCGTTCACCGACAGCAGGTCCCAGAGGTACGACACGTCCAGCCACGCGCCCCGATACCGGAGCACCCGGACGTCACCGATCGCGGCGAGCTGGTTCAGCGTCGCCGTGATCGCGAGTTCGCCAGCCGTGTCGGTGTCCCTGATGGCGTCGAAGACCTCCGGCTCGAACCGGTAGACGCCGGCGTTGACGACTTCCGAGGTGATGGCGTGCTGTGGCGGTTTCTCCGTGATCCCGGTCGCGCGCTCGCCCTCGGTTTCGACGACGCCCAGACCGCTCGGGTCCTCCGTCCGGGTCACCGCGAGCAGCGTCTCGCCGTCGTCGTCGGCCTCGGCCGCTCGCTCCACGATGGAGGAGTCGATGATCCGGTCGCCGTTGAGCACGACGAACGTGTCCGCGATCAGGTCCTCGGCCTGGAGGACCGCGTGGCCCGTGCCGAGCTGTTTCTCCTGGATCGCGTACTCGATGTCGATCCCCCAGTCGTCGCCGTCGCCGAAGTGGCTCTGGATGCGCTCGCGCTTGTACCCCACCACGAGGACGACCTCCTCGATTCCTGCCTCGACGACCGACTCGACGACGTGCTCGAGCAGGGGCTGGTTGGTGACGGGAAGCATCGGCTTCGGACGGGTGTTCGTGAGCGGTTCGAGACGCCGGCCCTCGCCGGCGGCGAGAATGACTGCCTTCATTTCTTCTTGCTCAGTGTTGGTGTGGACATGAGACTTTGGTATGACGCAACTAAGCCGGGGATCGTGACTACTCCGTCAGAACGCCCGGGAGAAAGCGGTCCTCGCGGGCGGTGATGCGGCCCTCGTAGGCCACCAGCGACTCCAGGGTGTCACGGATCCCCGCCTCGAGTTCCTGCTTTTGCCCCCCGACGAGATCGAGGAAGGCGTCGTTGTCCATCTCCATCTCGTGGTCTTCCTTCTCCTCGCGGGGGTTCTCGAAGTGCTCGACGTCGGCGTCGATCCCGAACTCCGCGGCCACCTCCGAGATGGTCTCGGCGAGTTCGACGATCGCGACCGGGCGGGTGACCTGGTTGTACACCTCGACGCCGCCGAACTCCGGGGCGCCACCCGGCCCGTCCTCGACGAGCGCCGCGAGGCTCTCGACGGCGTCCCGCAGGCTCACCATCGGCTTGCGCTGCTCGCCCTTGCCGTAGACGGTGAGGGGGTAGCCCGCGACCGCCTGCGCACAGAAGCGGTTCACGACGGTCCCGAAGTAGTAGTCGAAGTCGAAGCGCGTCGCGAGACCCGTCTCCGTGGTCTCCGCAGTCTCGGTGCCGTACACGATCGCCGTCCGCACCTCCGAGATGGGCTGGTCCCACTCCGTGGTGGCCAGCCGCATGTTCGCGTTGTCGAACGATTTGGCAGTGTGATACCACGACCCCCCTAACGCAGGGAACGGAACCGTATCCTCGCCGTCGCCGCGCTCGACGCTGATGCCGCCCTCCGGGATCGGGAACTCGGGAGCGCCGTAGATTCCCGTCGTGGTCGTCTCGACGAAGTGGGTGTCCTCGAGGCCGTTCTCGTGCAGGCCGTGCAGAAGATTGAGGTTCATCGAGAGGTTGTTGCGCTGGGTGTACAGCGCGCGCTCGCCGTTGATCGAGGAGTACGGCGCGCTCGGCTGGGCGGCCAGGTGCAGGACCGTATCGGGCTGGTGTACCGAGAGGAGCTGGTTCACGAACTCCCGGTCCGCCAGGTCACCCTCGACGAAACTCAGGTTCGGCGCGGCCGAAAAGCGCGTTTCGGGGGCCTCGATCGGTACCGCCGAGACGCTGCCGCTTTGCTGGACCCAGTCGCGCCTGTCCAGACTGTCCACGCCGACGATTCGCTGATCGAGCCGCTCCGCGAGTCTGAGTGCCGTCGGCCACCCCAGGTAGCCGTCCGCACCCGTCAGTAGCACCGTCATAGTTACTCATTCTCTGAGTAAATTACTAAAAGGTTTCCCTCGCGGGGCGGATCACGGCGGATGGCCACCGTCCGGAGATCGGGATTTTATGCACTTACAGCCGACAGTATGAATCCACCCCCGGCTGATTGATCCCCTAAGGAATGTATTTATCACGTTCGGATGAAACGGAGTA
>CAYSJP010000070.1:0-9712 GCA_964431395.1 uncultured Halobacteriales archaeon | reverse complement strand
CCTATCTCAACTCCCCCGCAGGAGCGACAAAAACGTTCCCCTCCCAACCGTGCGAGCGCTCCTCTCCCCGCGCCGTGTCGAGAGCGATCGGATCGGAACACGGTCGCGCCCTCCCGTAGGCGTCCGGCGCCCATCAGCCACCGGGCCTATGTCGCTGGGGTCCGATCTTCGCTCGTGCTCGGATTGCGATTCTACGCCTGTTCGCAGTGTGACACGGTCCACGCCGGGCCCGCGGTCCCGCCGGTGTGCCCGGTGTGCGACGCCGAGAAACCCGAAGACATCACGCGACGACTGCAGGACGACGCCTACTTTACATGAACTCCGTGTTTCGCGGGCCGTTGGTGATGTGGACCTCGAAGGGCTGTGTGCCGACGTCGTCCTGTTCGACGAGGTGCCAGTAGGTGTCGGCCATCGCGTCGGGATCGAGGAACGTCTCCTCGTCGCGGTCGGGCGCCCTCTCGCGGGCGTCGGGGCCGCCGATCTGGCCGTCGATGACGACGTGGGCGACGTGGACGCCGTCGGGACCGAACTCCTGGGCCATGTCCATCGCCATCCCGCGGGCGGCGAACTTCGCCGCCGTGAACCCGATCGTCCCCCCGAGGCTCCGGACCGCCGACGTCGCCCCGGTGAAGATGACCGTCCCCTCGCCCGTCTCGCGCATGTCGCGCACGGCCTCCTGTGAGCAGACGAACGCGCCGCGACCGTTCACCTCCCAGGCCCGTTCGAACTCCGCGACGCTGGTGTCTAGCAGCCCGCTCCAGGTCGCGGCGCTGGCGTGGTTGACGAGCACGTCGACCGGTCCGAACTCCTCGCGGACCGTCTCGAATCCCGCCCGTATCGCGTCGGTGTCGGTGAGATCAGTCGGCACCGCCAGGCCCTCACCGGGGGCCGGGAGATCCGCGGCGAGGTCCTCGATGTACTCCGTCGAGCGCGCGAACAGGGCGACCCGACACCCCTCGCGGGCGAACGTCCGCGCGAGCGATGCACCCAGACCGGGGCCGACCCCCGCGATGACTGCTGTCCGTGCCATACTGGTGGATCGCGGGGCGGCTCCTAAACCCTAATGGGGGAGAACGCCGGAACAGTGGCGAGTCCCAACGGGGCGGAGCGGAGTCCGGCGGCGCCAGTTTCTGGATCGTCTCGACGCCCTCGTACACTTTCACTTTCACCCCGCGTGGATCGGTTTTACCCGAGTCACGGCCGTACGCAGGCACATGGAGGCCGAACCATCGAAAACGGAACCGGTTCGGGATTCGGTCGCGCTGCTCGTCGCCGAGCACGGGATCGAGGGCGCGGAGGCGGAGTTGCAGCGGCGGTTCCGCGAAGGCGAGGACCAGAAACGGGCGCTCGCCGCCCTGGCCGTGCTTCGACGGGAGTGGCCCGCCGGGTGACACAGGGGAGGCGCTCGGCACGGCGCCGGTCCGGTCCGACTTCGGTCGGCGTTCCGGGGATCCCCCTACCGGAGGTGTTATGTGTGACTGACACGAAAACCGGGATAGACGGCACGGTCAGCCGGCCCCTTTCAGCCCGCGTGGTCTCCACGCGTGGTTCCGCTGACTGACCTACCCCGTCTCTCTAAGACCCCCGAGTGACTACTCGCTCCCGAGCGACTGTCGTCTCCGAGCGACTGCTGTGGGGACGTGTGCGCTACGTCCCGGGATCGGTTTCGCCCAGGCTGTGCGCGACGGCGCGGTCGACGTGTAGCGCGGTCGTGTCGAACACCGGCACGTCCGGATAGTCGGCCTGATCGACCAGCAGTTCGATCTCCGTACACCCCAGGACGATCCCCTCGGCGCCGACCCCGACGAGCTCGTCGATCACGCTGAGATACGTCTCGCGTGACTCCTCCCGGATCTCGCCGTGTGTCAACTCCTCGAAAATTATCCCGTCGACGACCGCCTGATCGGTCGGATCCGGGACGACGACGTCGATCCCGTGGTCGGCGAGCCGGTCCCGGTAGAACGACCCCGCCATCACGGCCTCCGTGCCGAGGAGGCCGACCGTCTCCAGTCCCGCGTCCGTGATCGCGTCGGCGGCCACGTCGACGATGTGGACGAACGGGATCGAGAGGGCCGCCTCGATCCGCGGGGCGACCTTGTGCATCGTGTTCGTCGCCATGACGACGAACTCCGCGCCGGCAGCCTCCAGGTCCGTTGCCGCGTCGGCCAGATACTCGCCCGCCCGATCCCACCGATCGGCCCGCATGAGCCGCTCGATGTCGGCGAAGTTGACGCTCCGGATGACCAGGTCGCCGGCGCCGTGGCCGCCGCGGGCGTCGTTGATGCCCTCGTCGATGAGCCGGTAGTACTCGACCGTCGACTGGCTGCTCATCCCACCGAGCACGCCGACGGTCCGCAGGGACGAGTCACCCATACGGATGCTCTCATGGCGGGCCGGGTACCCGGAACGTTCGAGCCAGGTCTCCTGGAGATCGAGCCAGACGACGCCGCCCGGCGCGTCGGGAGCGGCCTCGAAGAGGGCCGTGCTCAGCCGCCCCGTGGTTCCGTCCGGCGTCGTCTGCCACTCCTCGTACCGGACGAGCCTGTGGTCGCCGAGGGCGTGTCGGGTGTCGACGTTCCGGACCTCGATCCCGAACTCGCCCGGGTCGTGGCTGGCGCGTCGGGACCTGATGCCGTCGACGACGTCGGCGTACTCGCGCCGGTCGCCCTCCGGCGTCACCATCTCGAAGTCGGGCGCGAGCGCTCGCTCGACGCGGTCGTACGCGTCCTCCTCGGCCCGACCGGTGTACCAGTCGACGAAGAAGCCGTGCAGCGACTCGATCTCCCGGCGACAGGCAGCGTGTGAGGGCATACCGGGGACTCGGGTCGGCGTCGGAAAAACGTGGTTCCGGCCGGTTCGCGGATCGCCGTGATTCGGTTCCGGTCAGACCACCGCGCGGATCAGCGATCCCCACACCGGTGCGGCGAGCGCGGCCCCGATGGTGACGTACACCGGCGGGCGGAAGGCGAGAAACGCGCCGGCGTCCATGCCCGGAACCAGAAACACCTGCACGGCGACGAGGAACACGCCGAAGGCGGCCCCGGCGAGCACGGCCCGCCCGAGCGTCCGGCTGACGAGGCCGAGGAGGCCGCCGGCCACGAACAGGCCGAGCCAGTGAAGCCACGCGGCACCGAGGCCGACGGCGGCGACGACCAGGAGTGCGATCAGTCGCCACCGCCGCCGGCGCCTGACCGCCGACAGGATCGAGGGCGTCCAGGGAAAGCCCGGGCCGGCGGTCCCCTCCTCGCTCATTCGGACTCACCCCGGAAGGTGATGACGTCCCCGTCCGGGGGCGTCTCGAAGCGCATCTGTTTGTACTCCCCGTCGGCCCACATCTTTAGCTGGTCGTCGTAGTGCTCGGAGAAGTACGACCCGTCCTGCCCCCCGGGAAGCACCGACAGCGAGGTGCCGTCCATCGGCGAGATCTGTCGCCAGCTGCTCCCCGCGTCGGCGTCCTCGCGGACGTTGAACACCGTGTAGGCCGTCCCGTCGGTCGGGTATCGCGGGTAGTTCAGCGCCGGGACCCGGTCGCCGAACTGGTGATCGATCGTCGTCCGGTGGACGTCGCCGTACTCCGACCACCCCTCGGATTCGATCTCCTCGACCGCCCGTTCCATCGCCTCGACCAGCACGCTCTCGCGGTCCCCATCGAAGAACTGATCGTCCGACGGGAGGGTCACGAGCACCCACTCCTGGGGCCAGAACTCCTCGCCGAGATCGAGGTTCGTATCGCCCTCGCTCCACGTGATCTCCCGGAACTGCTCGTAGAACCGCGAGAAGACGAGCGCCGCCGCCGAGGAGCGGTCCATCCGGTAGCGCCACTCCGAGAGCGCCTCGATCCAGGGATCCGCCGCCGCCGACAGCCGATCCGCGACGTCGAGGACGGCTGGCACCAGCATGCTCGCCCGGAGATCCAGCGTGTCCCCCTGGAGTGACTGCATGAACTCGGTGTCGACCGGCTCGCCGGTATCGATCCGCCAGTCCAACTCGTCGTAGATTCGCCCGCCGCGGAACCCCGAGGCGTACTCCTGCCCGATTGGGTAGGTCGGGTCGTCGACCGGCCGCTGGTTCGCCGTGCCGATGTACGGCGGGTTCACGACGCCCGGCGTGTCCTCGAAGGGGACGAACCCCTCCCAGGTGCTCTTCCCGTAGGGCTCGAACCCCTCCCACGCGTTCTCCGGGTCCGACCCGTCGAACACCCGGTCGCCCCGGACGACCTCGCCGTCGATTCGGCGGATCGGGATGCGGCCCGTCACCTCGTACAGGACGTTCTCCGAATCGACGTAGAGGGCGTTCTGGGTCGGCACGTCCATCTTCCGGAGCGCCGCCCGGGCCTCGTCCATCCCGGTCGACCGACTCAGTTCGTAGAACGCCTCCGGCTCCCTGGTGTCACCCATCCCCGTCCAGGCGACGCCCACGTGGCGCTGTTCGCCGGCGACCTCCCGATCCACGAACGCGCCGTGGACCGTCTTGCGCACCTCGATCCGGCGGTCCTCCCCGTCCGCGACTTCGATCGTCCTCGATTCCGTGTCGAACTCCCGCCAGGCCCCGTCGTACCGGTACTCGTCGCCGTCGGTCTCGTAGACGTAGTGGTCGATGACGTCCGCACCCGTGTTGGTGAACCCCCAGGCCCCGTGGCTGTTCTCCCCCACGAGGACGAACGGTATCCCCGGGACTGTCGCGCCCCGGACATCCACGTCCCCCACCGTAACTCGCTGTTCGTACCAGAGTGGGGGTGCCACGAGACTCAGATGCGGGTCGTACGCGAGGATGGGCGAACCGGAGTCGGTGTGCTCCCCCGAAACGGCCCAGTGGTTCGAGCCCCACCCCCGGGGCGGCTCGAACTCGGCGAGCCAGTCGACGAACGCGGGGTCGACGGAGCGGTCCGCGTCTGACCGCGGGCCGGTCCCGGTAACCTCGCCGCCCGTCTCGGACCGGACGATCGGCGCGCCGTGGTCGAACTGGGTCCCGTAGAGTCGCTGGTAGTCCGTTTCGTCGAGCCGGTCCCGGAGGACCGAGCGCCGGAGCGCGTTGAAACTCCCCGTGAGCCCCCAGGTGATCTGCGCCCCGACGAGCAGCGAGTCGAGCACGGTCCACTCGTCGGCTCCGTACCCGGCGAGGCTGAACTCCAGCGGCTCCGGACCGGTTTCGATGAACTCCGTAACCCCCTCGGCGTGGGCCTGCATCAGCGTCTCGGTCCGGGTGTCAGAGAGGGCTTGGCGGGAGGCCTCCGCGGCCCCGCGGAAGTCCATCTTCGCGTGGAACACGTCCGACTCGACGGTCGTTTCGCCGAGCGCGGCCGAGAGCCGGCCGTCCATCAGCCGCCGGATGAGGTCCATCTCGAACAGCCGGTCGGCGGCCTGGACGTACCCGACCGCGTAGTACGCCGCCGGCTCGGTGTCTGCCTCGACGTGGGGGACGCCGGCGTGGTCGTAGGTGACCGTCGCGTCCCCGTGGGGGCTGGAGACGGTGTCGGGGACCTCCCGGCTGGCGTTTCGCCAGAGGTCGCCGCTCGCCGGCGCGAACCCGTCGAGCAACTCCGCGGCGGGCGAGAGAACGCTTCCCGCGGCGCCCGCCCCGAGAATCGCCCCGAGGAGTGCGCGGCGCCGTTCGTCGGGTGGCATCGGGGGAGGTCGGCGGCGGGAAGATAAAATACCCGTGCCTCCGCGTCCCGCCACGCCGGCGCCGACCGGCGGCGTCGATCGGCTCGGGCCGACGATGCCGGATCGATCCCGTCGGTCGGCTCGGGGCGACGTGGGATACGTTTAATCGTTGGCGGGACCCTCCTGGAACCGATGACGCTCACGAGCGTTCCGACCGGGGAGTTCGAGCGCCGAATCGCCGGGATCAGGGAGGACCTCGCTGCCGGGGGAGCCGACGCGCTCTGCCTGTTCTCCGGGACCAACATCGAATGGCTCTCGGGGTTTTACCACCTCCAGACCGAGCGCCCGGTCTGCCTCGCGGTGACGGAGGACGCCGTCGCGATCACCGTGCCGCGCCTCGAGCGCGACCGCGTGACCGACGGGGCGTTCCCGACCATCGACGAGGTGTACGGCTACTACGACTACCCCGGGGAGTCCGACGCGGACGCCGGGTACCCACACCACGCCGCCGCCACCCCCGAGGAGACGATCGCGGGCATGCTCGGCGATCTCGGCGCCGACACGGTGGTCGCGGACGCGAACGGTGCGCCGGGCCACTGGGGGTACGGCGGCCCGCCACTGGGGGAGTTCGCGGACGTCGACGTCGAGACCGTCGAGTGGATCCGGGAACGCCGGACGACCAAGTCCGACGTCGAGATAGCGCTGCTGCGCGAGTCCGCGACGTGGGGCAACCTCGCCCACCGCAAACTCGCGGAGTGCGCGGAGCCGGGGCGCCACGAACTGTGGGTCGCGAAACGCGCCAGCCTTGAGGCCTCGATGAGCATGCTCGACGCGCTCGGTGACCGGTACGAATCACACCTCCGTGGTGGTTTCCCCGCCTCCTGTGGCTTTCTCGCGGGGCCGAACACGGCGCTCCCGCACGGCGTGACCCAGAACCGGCGGCTCGAACGCGGCGACGTCCTCGTCACCGGCGCGACCGCCAACGTCGGGGGGTACGTGACGGAACTCGAGCGTACGATGTTCCTGGGTGAGGTGTCCGAACCCCACCGGGAGTACTTCGAGCACATGCGCGAGATGCAGGAGATCGCGATCGACACGATGGGGCCGGGCGTGCCCGCGGCCGACGTCGACGCCGCCGTCCACGACTACTGCGCCGAGCAGGGCCTGCTCGAGTACACCCAGCACCACACCGGCCACAACATCGGCCTGGAAGGCCACGAACGGGACTTTCTCGACCGCGGGAGCGACGCGATCCTGGAGGCCGGCCAGCTCTATACGGTCGAACCAGGCCTGTACGTCCCGGAGGTGGCAGGCTACCGCCACTCCGACACGATCCTCGTCACCGAGGACGGGACGGAGTCGCTGACGTACTTTCCGAAGTCGCTCGCCGACAACGTGATCCGGTCGTGACCGGGGAGTGACCGCGTACGGGGAAGACTGACCTCGCAGCAACCCCCGGAATCGTCACCCCGCGTGAAAACCTCCGGAGTCCTCACCGGAACCCGATGTCGGCGGGGTCCCGGTCGCGGGTCAGCGTGACCTCGAGGATACCGTTGTTGAGCGTCCGCTCCATGGACCCCGCGTCCACGTACGCGGGAAGGTCGACCCGGACGAGGAAGGGCCTGGTCTCGGTCGCGGCCTGGACGGCGAGAATGCGCCCGTTACACTGGAGATCGAGGGAGTCCTCGCTCACGCTCGGGAGATCCGCGACGACGACGAGGCGGTCGTCGTACTCGTGGACGTCCACGCGGTCGGTTTCGTCGCCCGCTGCACCGCCGAGCGGCGAGTCGATCCCGCCGCCGTCAGCCGCGAACGGATCGTCGTCGCTTCCGTTATTTCTCATACTATTACTTAGGGAGCAACGCGGATAAGGGGTTCGACGGTGCCGCGACCCACACACTCAAATGCCGCCCGACCGGCGGAACCCGGTGAAATCGGCGGGAACGGACGACGACCGTGACACCCGTGCTTGGACTGTTCGTACTCGGTCAACGCCGACTACAACGCGGTCGCCGGACGCAGTCCGGCGGGCAGCAAACGCGAAGCGTTTGCGACGGCGAAGAACGTGGCACGAAAGCTCGCACTCGCACTCCAGCGAGGGCAGAAGTCCCTCGCTGGAGGGGCGTTCTGTCAGTACGCCCTGAAGTCGGGGGTGATGACCGTGAACGCTACTGAAGTGGCGTCCGACACCCCAGTGTCGGCGGAACGGGAGTCCACCGACAAGCCCACGAGTTCTCGTGGGTAGCTGACGCTACTACCACAAGCGGGATTACCTGTTACTACGAACACGATGGCATGCCCGCTCCGTGCCGATCATGACCCTCCCCTCGCCCGCGGTCACTGCGCTGTTCGGGGCTGGCCTCCTCGCGAGCCTCGGGACGTGTCTGCTCGGCTACTACAGTTACCGGACCTGGAACGAACCGGGGGTGCGACCGTTCGCCGCGTTCACCGTGTTGCTGGGTGCCGGCGGGCTCGTCGGCGGCCTCGGCAGCCTGCTCCGGGGGTCGGAGATCGCCGGCATCGCCGTGCCGGCGTTCGATCAGGTCTCCGTGTGGCCCCAGGTGGCGCTGCTCTCTCTTCTGATCTGGAGCGTCCCCTGGGCGCTGTTCGGGCTCCGGTACACCGGCCGGTACACGCGCATCCGGCCCCGGACGCTGGGGCTGTACCTCCTGCCGATCGCGCTGGTCCTGCCCCTCGTCGGCGTACAGATGAGCACGGACGCCGACATAAGCCTCCTCACGCAGCTTTTCGGGGCACTCATGTTCCTGTACGTCTCGTTCCTCCTCGCCCTCGGCGTGTACCTGATACTGCAGACGTCCTACACCTACGGCCACCTGTCGATGAGACACGGGGCGGCTATCGCCGTCGTCCCGGTCGCACACTTCCTGTTCGTCAACACCGCGAACAACCCGACGGTAGTGAACACGACCGAGGGGGTCGCGACGATGTACCTCCTCGCCTTTCTCGCTCCGCTGACCGTCCTCGGGATCGCACTAACGCGGTACGGCACGTTCGATTCGACGCCGGCCGTGGGCGCGGTCGGCGAGCGGGCGATCGCCCGGGAGACGGACGACCTGATTTTCGTCATCGACCGCGAGGAGCGGGTGATCAAGCTCAACGAGACGGCGAGCGAGACCCTCGACACGCCGAAAAGCGACGCCCTGGGTGGACCGCTGCCGGAGGTGACCGGTCACCGGACCGGCGAACTCCGGGAGCGCGGGACGGTGACCCTCGAGACGACCGACGGGACGCGCCAGTACGACTCGCAGGTGTCCACGCTCACCGACCAGCACGACCGCGAACTCGGGGCGATCGTCAGCCTCCGGGACGTGAGCGACCGGGAGATCCGCAAACAACGCCTCGAGGTGCTCAACCGGGTTCTGAGACACAACCTCCGGAACAAGCTGAGCGTCATCCAGAGCAACGCCGAGCACGTCGCCGAGGAGATGAGCGACGGGGAACTGGAGTCACACCTCCGGACGACGGTCGAGTCGGCGGACGCCCTCGCGGCGTTCGGGGCGAAAGCAAAGCGGATCGAGGAACTGCTGGCCGACGACCGCGAGGACCGCGAGGTGGCCGTGCCCGCCTTCGCCGAGGAGGTCGCGAGGGCGTGCCGGGAGGAGTGGGGTGACGCCACGTTCGTCGTGGCGGAGGCGACGGACGCGACCGTCGAGACCGATCCGGCCGTGCTGCGGTTCGTCGTCGACACGCTCGCCGAAAACGGCGTCACGCACAGCGACCGCGAACAGCCACGCGTCGAACTGCGGTTCGTCGTCGGGGACGCCGCCGACACCTGCCCGTTCGCGATCGAGGTCGCCGACGACGGGCCGGGCATCCCCGACGCCGAGGTGCAGGTGATCCGCAGGGGGTCCGAGACGCCACTCGAACACGGGAGCGGGCTCGGGCTGTGGGTCGTGAACTGGGCCGTGACCGACCGCGGCGGCGAGGTCTCCTTTCGGGAGCGCGAGCCACGGGGTAGCGTCGTTAGAGTCGAACTCCCGGCACGGGTCGTCGAGACGGGCACGGAGTCGGTGACTGCGTAGCGCGAGAGCCCGTTCGGTCGCCGACCGCGCGGCGCGAGAACCGACGGGATCGGTCGCCCGCCGCCG
>CAYSJP010000069.1:3989-9723 GCA_964431395.1 uncultured Halobacteriales archaeon | reverse complement strand
CCGATTTCATACATCAGCATGTCGTTTATCTCGGGCCGTTCTCCCGCCGGCGGCGGGGACGTGGCCGCGACCGCCCCCTCGGTCCCAAGGGCTTTCTCCCCGGGATCACAACGATGAGACGGGCAAGCGTGGCGGACGAAGACAGCCGGATCGACATGACGACCGGCGCGATCACGCCGAAACTCTTCCACCTGGCGTGGCCGCTCGTGCTGGGAAACCTGCTCCAGACGGTGTACAACCTCGCGGACATGTTCTGGGTGGGCCGGGTGAGTCCGGAGGCGGTGGCGGCGGTGTCGCTGATGTTCCCGCTGACGTGGCTGTTCGTCTCGACGGCGATCGGCCTCACGTCGGCCAACATCGCGCTCGTCTCACAGCACATCGGCGCCGGCAACGACCGGACCGCCGACGAGGTGGTCGCCCAGACCGCGCTCCTCGCCACCGCCGTGTCGACGGTCATCGCGTCCCTGGGCTTTCTCTTCCGCCGCCCCCTGCTTCGGTGGATCGGGGCCAGCCAGGACCCCCTGGTGTTCGCTGACTCGCTCGCGTACATCGAGGTGATCTTCCTGACGCTGCCCCTGACTTTCCTGTTCATCCAGTTTCGCGCCTCACTGCAGGGCGTCGGTGACACGCGGACCGCGATGTGGCTGGTCGCGGCCTCGGCGGGCGTGAACGTGGTCCTCGACCCGTTCCTGATCCTCGGGTGGGGCCCGTTCCCGGCCTGGGGGACCCGCGGGGCGGCGTGGGCGACGTTCGTCTCGCGGGCGCTCGCGGCCGCCATCGGGATGTACATTCTCCTGCGGGGGTCGTGGGGGATCCAGTTGCACCCCCGGGACCTCCGGCCGAACCCCCGGCTGCTGCGGAAGCTGATCGACATCGGCTACCCGGCGACGCTGGACGGCTGGGCCCGGTCGTTCGCCGCCGTCACGATGGCCTCGCTGGTCGCCTTCTTCGGGCCGGCGGCGACCGCTGCCTACGGGATCGGCGTCCGCATGATGTCGGTGTCCTGGGCCGCCGCGGGGGCGGTCGGCCAGGCAACCGCCACCGGCGTCGGCCAGAACCTCGGCTCGGAGACCCCCGACCGCGCCGCGAAGGTGACCTACACGGCGACCGGGGCGACGATGGCGTTTCTGTTCGCCGTCGGCGCGCTCGCGTGGGTCTTCCCCGCCGGGGCGATGCGCGTGTTCGTCGCCGACCCGGCGGTGATCGACGAGGGGGTGCGGTTCCTGCGGATCGTCGCCCTCTCGTGGGGCTTTTTCGGTGGCCTGATGGTGATACAGGGCGGGTTCCGCGGCGCCGGAGACACCCGCATCGCCATGGTGCTCTCCTTGCTCTCGCGGTGGGGCTTTCGCATCCCGCTGGCGGCCGTCCTCGCGTTCGCATGGACGGTGACCGTCCCCGGAGTCGGGGTGACGATCGCGGCGCTCGACTGGGGCGTCGAGGGGCTGTGGTGGGCCTACGCGGTGGGCGCCGTCCTCTCGTTCGCGCTCGGCGTGGTCTGGTTCCTCCGTGGCACCTGGCGCGAGGGCGTAATCGAACGGGACACGGATGGACCGGAGGCCCCCGAGGTCGACGGGGAGTCCCCGCCCGTCCCCGACCCTGGCTCCGGGGTCGACACCAGTCCCGATCGCCCCGGCGACGACGACTGATACTGATATGACTGTTGTAGTCTCTTACCGGTGAGCGCTGCCACCGGGGGTGGCGCTCACCGGTAACACGCTACACGAGTCAGTATGACACGGACCGGGAACGTCTCGTCCGGGCGGTCGCCGCCCACGAATCTGGAACGGAGGCCGACCACATACATAAACGCGAGGCAGGATAAACCGATAACCGCTACACCGAAACGCGGCCGGGCCACCAGCCGGCATACGGCGCCCCGAGCGAGAGAGGGGAGACGCCGACGAGACTGGCGGCCGGGCTGACGGGAGGAGAACGCATCGGCCGGAACGTCGACGGCTCCGCGCCCCCACCGCACCTTTCGGGGACGAGCGACGGACCCGATCCTACCCCTCGATCGACTCTGCGGTTTCCTGCTGCTGGTACTTGCTCTCGAACTCCCCGATGAGCTGGCCCATCTTGGCGTACCAGTCGTTGAGCAGCCGCTGCATGTCGTCGGCGACCTTCGACGGGTCCGTGGGCCGGTACACGTGGTAGTACCCGCCCTGGTCGTAGTTGATCTGTTCCTTCTGGATGAAGCCGGCCTTGAGGAGCCGCTGGACGGCCCGGTATGCGGTCGATCGCTCGCGCTCGACGGCGCCCGCGATCTCGTCCACGGTGAGGGGATCGTCTGCGTCCACGAGGACCTGGAAGCACTCCCTATCGAGCTGCTTGAGCCCGTGGAAACACTCGAGCAACCCCTCACACTCCATGTCCTGTCTGAGCTGTTCGGACATCGAATCTGGCATTATCCTCAAAGGCTCGTATGGGTCGCCCGGTTAAAACACTTGTGTAGGGTCCATACAATTCTCCTCGGCGGTGTCGTATTCGGATACGTTATGGAAATACATCGGTCGGTTACGAGTCACATACACTAGAGTAATATTGCGCGGCAAACCCAAAACCGTTATCACGGGTCTGTGCCAAAGCAGAAGTGCCCAAAACAGTATGAGTTACCCACAACCAGTCGAACGGCGGGTGGTCGGATGATCGAGAGCGTGCCCGGACCCACCGCGCTTCGAGCGGTGCTCCTCCTGGTCGTCGTGCTCGCCGAGGCGGTCGTTCTCTACACCGGGTACGGATACGTCGAACGCCTCGTCGCCCCGCGTGTTCTCGGCCGGTTCGGGAACACCTGACTCATGGAGGTTCTGGGACTGGGAGTGGCGGTGCTGGTCCTGTTCGTCAGCTTCGGTTTCATGGTCGGGGTGTTCTTCGGGTTTTTCGGCATGGGCGGATCGTTCCTCGTCACGCCGGCGCTCCTGATCCTCGGGTACCCCGCCCCGGTGGCCATCGGATCGAGCATGGCCTTCGTGTTCGGGACGGCGGTCATCGCGACGCTGAAACATCACGACGTCGGGCAGGTCGACTACAAACTGGGCGGGTTGATGTTCGTCGGCATCGCGCTGGGCATCGAGGCCGGAAAGACGCTCGTCCTCTTTCTCGACGGACTCGGTCAGGCCGAGGTCGTCGTCGGAACCGTCTACGTTCTGTTGCTCGCCGGCATCGGCTTGCTGTTCACCCGGAGTGCGCTCGCCGGCGACGGGGACGAGGCGGAGGGTGAGGAGGCAGCCGAGGACGACATCCCCGACGTCGCAAAGCGGATCAAATCGTACGACGTTCCGCCCATGATGACCCTCAAGGACGGCTCCGAGGCGTCGCTGTGGACGATCTCCGGCGTCGGCGGCGGCGTCGGCGTCGTCTCGGGCTTTCTCGGCGTCGGCGGGGGGTTCATCCGGATGCCGGCGATATACTACCTGATCGGGGTTCCGCTGGCCGCGGCGGTGGGCACGAGCCTGTTCGGAGCGCTGATGTCCGGCGCCGTCGGGGCGTTCACGTACGGCCTCTCGGGCGTGATCGACCTCGGCGTCGTGACGGCCCTGCTGACCGGCTCCGCGCTGGGCGCCCGCATCGGTTCCGCCGCGACCGCCTACGTCGACGAGGAGGACGTGACCATCTACTTCGGGGCCATGCTGTTGCTGTCGAGCGTCGCGGTCCTGCTCGGGGAGCTCGCCGGCTGGCTCGACATGCCGATCCTCAACAGCATGAGTTTCTTCCTGCTGGTCGGCTCGGCCGCATTCGTAACGTTCGTGATCTTCTATCACGGCATCGCTGCGATCCGCGAGGACCCCACGGTGCCCGCCCCGACGCCGGAGCACGGCGACTGATAGCGATACTGATAATGACTAGTGTAGGCAATTACCGTATCGACCGCCCGACGGCGGGCGGTCGGAGCGGTAAAACGCTACACTAGCCATTATGACTGCTCTCGTCTCCTCCCGGTTTCCGCATGGGCGTCGAGTCCCGGGGCGGCAAAACGGTTGCATCGGAGGCCGGGGTATCACGCCGGCCTGATCTCGATTGCGCTGAGTTTCGGGTTGTTGACGGACGCCTCGAGGTCGATCGTGATCTCGCCGTCGGTGACTTCGAGGCCCTCCACGGCCCTGGTGAACGCGGTCTCCGGCCCCACGTCGGCGTTCATGTCCAGTTGCTCGTACACCGTCTCGCCGTTGACGTAGGCGCTGTGGACGCGCGCGCCGTCCTCCCCGGCGTTCGTGTACTCGGCATTGTGAAGGATCACGTCGTAGGTGCCGTTCTCGATCTCGATCGCCACGGTGAATTGCCCGTCCGCCCACCACTCCCCCTCGTGGAGTTGATCGTGCTCCGTGCCCTCGAAGTCGGGGTTCTGGCCGTTCGTCGAGGAGTTCGGCGCGGGATCGACGGAGACGCCGACGTCGGACCACCACCGCTTCTCCTCGGGGACGGGTTTGACGCTGCCGGAGTCGAACTGGACCTCCTCGCGGGTATCCGGGGTCGGACGGAACGTG
This sequence comes from uncultured Halobacteriales archaeon, assembly GCA_964431395.1. Classification (GTDB taxonomy): domain Archaea; phylum Halobacteriota; class Halobacteria; order Halobacteriales; family Hikarchaeaceae; genus CAYSJP01. The sequence goes on along the minus strand of CAYSJP010000069.1, from coordinate 5,242 downwards.
AGCCCCTCGACGAGGACGGAGTCGTCGAAATGACAGCCCCCGCAGTCGATCCCCATCGGGGCCTCCCCGACCGGCGTGACGACGACGATCGGCTGTTCGAAGCCGGTTTCGGCCTCGTCGGTGCTGGAGGCGTAGGAGACGGTCACGTTCATCGAGGCCGCTCCACCGGCCGATTCCGGCACGGAGACCTCCCACTCGGCCGACTGGGTGCCCTGGGACGCCAGATCGTCGACCGCCGTCCCACCGACCGGTGAGACATCCCAGTCGCCGCCCGGCGGCTCGATCGTGATCTCGACCTCGACCAGGTCGAACAGGTAGGGGTTGGTCACGGTCCCGGAGATCGTCGTCGATTCCCCCGCGCTGGCGCTGAGCGTTTCGTCGAACGACAGGAGAGTTGCGGGATCATCCCCGGGGATGCTCCCTCCCTCGGGTTCCGTCGTAGTGGCGGGGTCCGTCGTGGTGGCGGGCCCCGACGTCGTCGTGTCCGTGGGTGTCGGAGTCATCCCGTCTTCCGTGCCCGTGGTCGTATCCGTGGACGTGTCGTCGCTGCCGCCGTCACCACCACACCCGGCGAATCCGGCGACGGAGAGCGCACTGATCCCTCTCAAAAACCGGCGTCGATTCGCGCACGTCGTGTTGGCGTCGTCGGTGTTCGTATCGTTCATGTGGCTCGACACCAACCGCTTTTTCATAAAAGTACGGGTAGAACACGGCCGGTACTGTGCGTCTCGATCGGAGCCATCCTGCCGGCACCCGATCACGCCGCTTCGACGGTGGTTTCCACGACCGCGATCCCCGTCCCGTCACGGACGAACCGGATGCGAACGATGGCACCTTCCGAGAACGTGGGGTCGTTGGTCCCCGCGACCTCTAGGCTGGCGCGCTCGCCGGATTCGAGCACCGTGTCGCCCGCATCGTTGAACGCGCCCGTCGGGCCCGGGGCGAACCCCGTCGCCGAGAAGAACGGAACGGGTGGCTGGTGATCGAGCGGTTCCCCGTCGACCTCGATCAGCACCGACACCTCGGTGACGTCGATCGCCGCCCCGCCCCGGTGGGTCACCTCGATCCGTCCGTCCGCGGTGGCGTCGGCGGTGAGGGCTACCGGCTCGCTGACCCCCGGCGGTGAGAAGCCGAGCGCCATCACGCCGACCACCGCCGCGAGGACGACGGTCACGCCCACGAGAAGCGTGACGCCGACGACCGTCGACACGGCGCGAGTCACGTCCCGTGGTGGTCGCGGCTTCAGTTATGAA
>CAYSJP010000069.1:0-3889 GCA_964431395.1 uncultured Halobacteriales archaeon | reverse complement strand
ATCAGGACCCGACGGAGCCGTTGGTCGGCGTCAGCTCGATCGGCTCGACCGTGACCGACACGGTGCCGTCGGGCGCGGCCGCGATCACCTCGACCTGCGGCTCGGGGGGCATGAGCGTCCGGACGACCCCGTCCTCGCCGGTCTCTATGCGACGATCGCCGACGGTGACCGTGCCCTCCGTCGCGTTCCCGGTCGCGGCGTCGTAGGTCGCTACCCGGAGCGGGCCGCCGGCGTAGGTCCGGTGGACGACCAGTTGCGTCCCGTTCGCCGTCGCGGTCACGGATGCCGGCTGGTCCATCGCGTCGAGGTCGCGGCGCTGGATCTCGTGGAAGACCTCCAGCGTGTTCCCGTCCAGGTACGACAGGAGCGATCCGAAGGGGAGGGTCTTGTCGAACTGGTAGGTCTCGTTGCCGTTCTGGCCCTGCACTCCGACGAACCCGGCGAACTCGAGGGCGACCGGATACACCTGCTGGAACCGGTCGAACGCCACGACGATGGACATCCCTTCGGGGGGCTGTTGCTGGCGATCCGCGCGGTACGCGTCACGGACGTACTCCGATCCCTCGAACGTGGCGAAGACGGTCCCGTTCTCCGACCCGGCGGCGTACAGTTCCAGGGGCGCTCGCTCCCCCGTCAGCGCGGCGAGAAGGTGGCCCCTGACCGGTCCGGTGATCCCGATGAACCGCTGTTGCAGTCGATCGATCCGCTGGCGTTGCGTGGCGTTGCCGTACCGCGCGGCCATCCCGTCCAGGCGCGAGAGCCGGGCGTCCAGACGCTCCACGCGTGCCTGAACGTGTGCCATGTCCTCGACGAACGCCGGGGTGCTCGTCGAGCCGTTCGCGTACTGTGATCGTACCGAGCGCTCGGCGGCTTCCAGGGCCGCGACCTGCGTCTCGAACTCGTCGAGGGCCGCCTCCAGGGTTGCGTTCGTCCGGTTCGTCCGGGCCAGCCGTTCCCCGGTGGCGTAGTCATCGAGGCGGGTCGCGGCGTCCGCCCGGCCGATCGAGACCGCGGACGCGACGTCGGCCGACTGGTTCGTGAGTCCGTCGCTGGACCCCTCGCCGAGCGTGAGGTGGGCGATCCGGTTGATCGGGGCGTCCTCGGCGGCGGAGCCGTTCGTCGCCGCCGGCTGTGGCGCCGGCCCGGGGACGGCGCCGGACGCGACCACGGGGGCGATGAGGAGGAGGACGGCGACCAGCGCGGCTCGCATTACCCCCACCTACGCGGCAGGCGAATTAAAAGCCACGCCATCACACGGGAGGACCGCGGCGGGCGATGGGCCCTCATCCAGGGAGGGGTAGAAAAGGTTTTCTTCCGCGCCACGGAAATTCTCGCTCATGCGGTCGACCGGCGCCGGTGACTTCCGGGCGCTTTTGACGCTCCTCGCGGCCGCGCTCGTGGTCGTCAGCATCGGCATCACCGGCGGATTTGCGCCGCTGGATGGGAGTTCCAACCACCCCGAGGAGCCGCCGACGACGTGGACTGTCGACGTCCGCACGGACGGCGACGCCAGGATCGCGGTCACGATGCGGTTCCGGCTCGCGACCGAAAACGAGACGCGGGGGTTCGAGCGCCTCGCGTCGGAGTTCGAGAACGGAACGGCCGACGTGCTCTCGCGAGCGACCTTCGATCGGGCGGCCGAACTCGCCGCCGGGGAGACGAACCGCTCGATGCGCGTCGAGGCGGTCGAGCGCTCGACGGCGATCGAGAACGACACCGGCAGGCTCACCCTGTCGTTCACGTGGACGGAGTTCGCCCGGACGAGCGAGGGCCGGCTCGCCGTCGGCGACGTCTTCCAGTCGCCCTCGGGGACGTGGCTCCCCCGGCTCACGGACCGCCAGGAGATGGTCATCGGCTTTCCGCCGCGGTACGCGCCGGAGAGCCTGAACTGGCCGCTCCGGGACGGCGCGGTGTTCGTCGACGGTCCGGTGACGTTCGCCCCCGGGGAGCCCTCGGTAACGTTCGAGAAAATACGCTCAAACGTGTCGGTCCGGGGGGCGACACTCGGTCAGGAGCGTGTCATGGTCGGGGAGCCGGTGACGGTGAACGCGACAGTCGAGAACGCCGGGCGCGCGGCGGGCACGGCGACGCTCGAGCTCCGGATCTACGACGAAACCGTCGAGACCAGGCGGATCCAGGTTGACCCGGAGAGTTCGCGGACGGTGACGTTCACCCGGGTGTTCGATTCGCCGGGCGCCGTGCCCGTCTCGGTCAACGGCCTCGACGCCGGCACGCTCACGGTCGAGGAGTCGCCGCCGAACCTGTCCGTCGAGTCGGCGACCCTCGATCGGGACCGGATCCGTCCCGGCGAGCAGGCCACGGTGCGGGTGACGGTCGCCAACGAGGGTGGCGAGAACGGCACTCTCCCGCTCGCCCTGTCGGTGAACGGCAGCGTCGTCGAGACGGAAAACGCGACGATTCAAAAAGGGGCCTCACGGACGGTGAACTTCAGCCGGACGTTCGCGGAGCAGGGGACGGTACGGATCACGGTCAACGGAGTCGAGGCCGGCCTCCTCACCGTCGAGGAGTTGGCACCGACGCCGACCACCCCGTCCCCGACGGTCGCGCCGTCCACGACGACCGTTCCGTCCACGGCGACCACGCCGCCGATGACCAGCCCCGCTCCCCCCAGCGAGAACGACTTCGGTCCACTCGTGGGCATCCTCTCGGTGGTCGTGCTCCTCGGTGTGCTCGCGTACTTCGTCCGGCAACGCGAGGGCGGGACCGCGGGGGCGGTAACGGGAGACGGCGGTGACCCCGGCGACGAATCGCCCGGTGCCGGGGACGCTCCGGAGAGTGCCGGCAGTGAGGCTCCGGACAGCGCCGACGGTCCCGCCTCGGAGGGCGCCGGCAGCGACGTTTCGAAAGGCGCCGCCGCGGGCGGTGCCGCCGCGACGGCGGCGGCGGTCGGAGGAGACGGGGAAACGGGTGAGCCGCTCCTCTCGGACGAGGAACAGGTGTTCGCGCTCCTCCGGAAGAACGACGGGCGCATGAAGCAAGCCGAGATCGTCGACGCTACGGACTGGTCGAACGCCAAGGTGTCCCAGCTCCTCTCGCGCATGGCGGAGAGCGACGAGATCCTGAAGCTCCGGATCGGCCGCGAGAACCTCATCACCCTCCCCGAGGAGGCGCCCGAGGGCGCTGAATGATTCACCGCTGGACGAACCTGTGGACCGTCACACCCGCCCTGTCGGTGAGCAGCGTCGAAACGGCGTTCCCGGCCCCCGTTCGAACATCAACGGTACGGACCGGGACGTCCGCCCGGCCTACCCGGATGTCGTGTTTTAGAGCAACTCCGCCATCGAGCGGTAGGACTCCTCAACCGGGAGCGACGCGGCCGCGTCTGTGCGCACCGATTGTTCTCGTCTCCTACCGGTGATCGCCGTGAACGGGGATGGCGCTCACTGACACACGGTGGGACCGGTCAACGTCAGGCCTCGATCGGGTCGCCGACGTCGTAGTTCTGCGCTGCGAGCGCCTCCTCCATGGCGTTGAGCAGGGCGGCCACGTTCTGCCGGCGGGCCGAGTAGCCCATACAGCCGATCCGCCAGAGTTCGCCGGACAGGCCGCCCAGTCCGCTCGCGATCTCGATGTCGTACTCCGACAGCAGGAACTCGATCACCGCGGTGTCGTCGACTCCGTCGGGCACCCTGACGGTGTTCAGACTCGGTAGCCAGTGGTCCCGCTCCGGGAACAACTCGAGTCCGAGGCTCTCGAGCCCGTCGACGAGTTCGCCCGCAACCGTTCGGTGGCGCTCCCAGCGCTCCTCGAGGCCTTCCTCGGCGACCATCCGCAACGCTTCCCGAAGCCCATAGAGTGCGGAGGTCGGGGGAGTGTGGTGGTAGGATGGGTCCTCACCCCAGTACTCCATCACGCCCGCGAGGTCGAG
>CAYSJP010000068.1:5118-9767 GCA_964431395.1 uncultured Halobacteriales archaeon | reverse complement strand
TCGACCCCCGCCTGAACACGGAGGTATGCGCTCGGACCTCTATCAGGACGAGTCAGGGAGCGGGCCGTCGGTGAACGCCTCCTCACTCACGGGGGTCCCACAGATGACACACCCCCGTTGTATGAGCGTGTTTTTCATCTCCTCGTTTACCGCCAGGGACTCCTCGCACTCGGGGCAGACAAAACTGAGCTCCTCGTCCCGTTCACCGCTCATCGTATGCTACGATATGCGGTCTCGTGATAAATGATGCTCCCCGTTTCCGAACCTGTGATAACGACTGGTCCCGTCTCGTCCCGGTGAACGCCACCACCGTCGGCAACGCTCATCGGTGAAACGCTACAACACTCATTATCAGCGTGTCCACGGGCGGGCGGGTCCAGGTGAGCGTGCAAGTCACCGACCCGGACGCGTGAAGACGGGAAACGTTTCGGTCGCCGGTTCCGGCTACTCCTCGATGTCGAAGTCCGTGATGGATCGGGTCGTCCGGACGACCCGCTCGCTGACCATCAGCTTCTCCGTCCGGTCGAGCTGGTCCCACGCCAGGTTCTCGGGGGGTGACTCCTCGTAGTTCTCGAACTGCTGGTAGACGCCGTCGTTGACGAACCGCTCGAAGGAGCCACAGACCGGGCAGGTCACCGACAGATGTGAAACGTCGAACCCGCGACTGAGGGTGTGCTCGAGACAGTTCAGACACCGGTACGTTCGCTGCGTGGTCACGTTCAGTTCTACGCACCGAGCGGAGTAATACCTGTGGTACGGCGCTCCCCGGCGAAGGGGGGTCCGACACGGGCGAACCGATCGATTCCCCCGTCACGGCGGGGCGGGCACCCCTCGGCCGTCGGCCAGGGGGCAACGTATCCCCGGCGCGCGGCGTCACGCGTCGCTCGTTCAGCCGGCGGGCCGCGTCGTGTGTGCTCTCGCGGGCGACGGAGACGGTCCCCCGATTCCCGCGAAGCAGGACCACCGGTGCCGGAGACGGGATGGACGCGGTGCGCCGGGATCATCCCAGGGTTACCGTGCTACGGGCGATGTTGTTTCCGGATTCCTTGTCGATGATGGCGATCCGGTACTGGGTGTCGGGGGTCAAGCCGGTCGACGGTGAACTACCGTTAGCTTTGATGACGAGTCGATCGCCGGTGCTGACGACGCCCGAACTCGAGTCGTACGTTCGTCCGTTCAGCGTCAGATTGAGATCCCGATTCTCGAAGGCATCCGCGCTGGAACCCGTCCATCGATCCACTTCCGCGTTGGTATCGGCTTCACGGATCACGATCTCGAAGGAAGCGAACGCGAGGTCGTCACCGTTCTCGTGACTCAAATGGAACGCTCCGTCACCATCCGTCCCGCTGAACCCATCCGGAGCATCCTCCATCGAGAACGTCGCCTGTGGTGTGCTGTTGATGTCGATGATACCCGGGAGGACCGCCGCGATCACGGCCGCGAGGATCACCGTGATCGCGACCATGAGGATGACGCCGATCACCGGCGATACGGCCCTGTCGGGACTGTCGTCGAACGATTTTTCGCGTAGCGTCATGACTTGTCCGCCACCGTAGGCACGCGGTCCGGAAGGTGCGTGTCGCTGCACCGGGGAGTTTCTCCCGCCTGGAAATCGCGGATCCCTCTCCGCCACGCACCACCTCGGCGCGTCACTGCTGGTGACTACCAGACAGTTACTCCCCATCGTTGATAAACCTACCTTATGTAATATTTCTTACTAGTATGCCGTTCATAACCATGGATTCCTAACGACTAGTGTAGGAAATTCCCGTATCGACCGCCCGACTGCGGGCGGGCGGAGCGGTAACACGCTACACGAGTCATCATCAGCCGGTTCTATAAATAACTGAAAAGTTAACAGGGTCGCTCGGCGTGTCGGCGCCGTCGGGGCCGGTCAGTCATAATGACTGTTGTAGACAATTACCGCATCGACCGCCCGACGGCGGGCGGGCGGAGCGGTAACACGCTACAACAGTCATTATCAGTCCACGAACTCGACGACCTCGGCACACACCGGACACTGGCGCTCGCCGTCGGCCCGTTCGAGCTCCGATCGCTCCCCCGACCACCCACAGTCGGCACACAGAACGTATTCGGGCATGGTGTTCGATGGCTCGGGACACGGGGTCATTATACTGTCGGGACGAGAAGTCCACGCCGGACCGCTGACGACGCCCGTCGCGGGGTGGCAGGCTCAGAGACGGTCGAGGATCGCGTCCGTGACCGCCACCGTGCCGGCATCGCCGCCCAGATCGGGCGTTCGCGGGCCGTCTTCGAGGACGCCGGTCGTCGCCTCGCGCACCCGCCGTGCCTCTCCCTCGTGGCCGAGGTACTCCAGCAGCATCGCCACCGACAGGACGGTCGCACTGGGGTTTGCGACGCCTTCGCCGGCGATGTCGGGCGCGCTGCCGTGGACCGGCTCGAACAGGGCGTTCCCGGCGCCGATGTTCGCGCTCGGGAGCAGGCCCAGACCGCCCACCAGCCCCGCCGCGAGATCGGAGATCACGTCCCCCGCCAGATTCGGGCAGACGATGACGTCGTACTCCTCCGGCGTGAGACAGAGGTGCATCGCCAGCGCGTCCATCAGGGCGGTGTCGGTGTCGACGCCGTGCTCCGCGGCGACGTCGGCGACGGCATCCCTGAACAGTCCGTCGGTTTCCCGCATCACGTTGGCCTTGTGGGCGATGGTGAACCCCTCGTGGGGGCCGTCGGCGACGTACTCGCAGGCGAACTCCGCGAGCCGGCGGGAGGCCGACTCCGTGATCAGCCGCGTCAGCGTGGAGACGTCCTCCGTGAGGCGGTCCTCGTGGCCGGCGTACACCCCCTCCGTGTTCTCCCGGAGGATGACGAGGTCCGTCTCCGGGCGGAGCGCGTCGACCCCCGGGTACGCCCGTGCCGGGCGCACGTTCACGAACGAATCGACCGCCTGCCGAAGGGGGAGAATCACGTCGGCCGCGGTCTCACCCGCCGCGCCGAACAGCGTCGCGTCGGCGTCCACCACGGCGTCGACGGTCTCCGCGGGAAGGGCCTCGCCCGTCCGCTCGGCCACGTGATCGCCCGCCTCCGCCTCGACGAACGCGAACTCGGGGTCGGTCGAATCCAGGACGCGCCGGGCCGCCGGAATCACCTCGCCGCCGATGCCGTCGCCGGGGATGACGACGATGCCGTGTGTCATGGCTCTCCCTTGCTCGCGGGGGGTAATGTAGTCCCTGGAACGTCCTCCGAAAAATTCGTGGTGCGTCGCGCCGTGAGTGCGGGCGTGGCCGCCGGCGCATTTATCCGTCACGACGCGCAGGATATCCCATGAGCGTGCCGGAACCGGTCCGCGAGCGCCTGCACGACGAACAGGTCGAGGCCGCCGTTTCGCTCGGAGACGACGACGCACTCGTCATCACGCGGACGCGGACGCTGCGCTACCGGAGCGAGGGGCTGATCAGCGACGCCTCGGTCGCGGAACACGCACACGACGCGGAGGCCATCTCCCTCTCGGAAGGCCGCCGGAAGGCCACGATTCACCTCGACTACGGCGTCGACGGCGCGGAGGAGGTCTCCGTCCCGGTGTCTGCTCTCGGGGACATCCTCCCGCCGCTGCTTTCGGCGGTCCTGCGGACGAACGGCGTCCTCGAGGCGGAGGAGGCGATCGAGGAGGTGTACCGCCTGGGCGAACTCACGATTATCGTCGCCGGCGGGCGCGTCGTCAAACACGTCGGCGACGCCCTCTGGGACGTGGATGCCGCGGAGTACGACTACGACGACGTCACCGGCCTCAACGTCGAGGAGGGGAGCGTGTCCTCACAGCTGATCGTCGAGGTCGGTGGTCGCCCACAGTGGATCAAGCTCCCCAGCGACAGGGCCCGCGAGATCAGGGAGCGCATCGAGAGCGCGTTGCTCTCCCACCACGGCGCCGCGAGTTACCGGGAGTTCGATCGACGGCAGGGCGACGACGGATCGAGCACCGGGAGCGGGGCGGAGGAAACGACCGATCCCGGGGACGCGAGCGGGGGATCTGACGTCGGTGTCGCCCGTCTCGACTTCGGGGGCGACGTCGGTGGCGTCGTCGACGCCGGATCCGGCGCGAGCAGTGACGTCGAAGATCTGGCCGCGGAGGTGGCCGACCTCCGGGAGGCGGTGGAGCGGCAGGGCGAACGCATAGAGACCCAGCAACGCACGATCGAGCGGCTCATCGAGGAACTGAAGCGGCGCTGACGCGAACTCCCGGCGTCGTGGCGGGTGGGATCACTCTCGCCCGGTGACCTTCCGGATGCACGAGGAGCCGAAGGGGCCCACCTCGCCGGCGTCGAACGCGATGAAGTAGCCCGTCCCGATATCGGCCCCGCAGCGCCGGCAGTCGAACTCCCCCTCGCGCTCCCGGACCTGGCGATCGAAGCGGACGAACGTCCCGCGTCGCGGCGTGACGATCCCTTTCTCCCGGTCGAGCAACCCCCGCGTTTCGGCCGCGTCGAGGATCTCCCGGGTGAGCGCCGGGTCGGTCGTGATGGTTTCCACCCTGTCGACGGCGTCGGCGAGGTCGACCTCGTCGGCCTCGATCGCCGCGAGCAGTTCGACCCCGAGCTCGACCGGATCGCCCTCCATCATCACTCCCTGTCGGAGGCGGACACCTAAGCCTTCGGACCGCCGCGGCCGGGCGG
>CAYSJP010000068.1:0-5018 GCA_964431395.1 uncultured Halobacteriales archaeon | reverse complement strand
ATCACTCCCTGTCGGAGGCGGACACCTAAGCCTTCGGACCGCCGCGGCCGGGCGGCCCGCGATGGCCAGCGATTTACCGTCTCGACTCCACGTTCCGGCAATGAAACAGGCTATCGTCGCCCGGAGGGACCTCGGCATGGGGGAGGGGAAGCTCGCGGCGCAGGTCGCACACGCCTCCCTGAAGGCGTACGAACACACGAGCGAGAACGCCCGATCGGAGTGGAAGCGCGGGGGGCAAAAGAAGGTCGTCCTCCGGGTCGACGGCGAGCGCGACCTGTTCGAACTCCAGGAGCGCGCGAAGATCGAGGGGCTTCCAACCGGTCTCGTCCGGGACGCCGGCCACACGCAACTCGATCCGGACACGCCGACCGCGGTGGCGATCGGCCCCGCGAGCGACGACCGCGTGGACGCGGTCACGGGCGACCTCTCGCTGTACTGATGCCGGGGACCGTGGCGAAACGCCGGGGGATCGACTGATGCGCCCCGGCCATCGGCGCGAGCGGACGGTCGGCATGGCACACTACGTTAGCGACGCCGACGGGACCGGGGGGCACCTCCGGGAATCGCCAGCCGATTTCCGGGTGCGCGAGATCGAAGCCGTCGACCCGGAACCGCTCGACGCCGACTCCGACACCTACCGCCACCTGCTCGTCCGTGCCACGCTCCGTCGCTGGGCCACCGGCGACTTCGCCGGCGAACTCTCCGACCGCCTCGGGGTGAGTCGCGGCCGGATCGCCTGGGCGGGCACGAAGGACAAGCACGCCCACACCACCCAGCTGTTCTCGGTCGAGGGGATCGACGCCGGCGACCTCCCGGGTGTCGGTGACTCCGCCGGCATCCCGGGCGCCGATCTCGACCCGGTGGGGCGGTTCGGCCGGCGGCTCCAGTTCGGCGACCTCGCGGGCAACGCCTTCGAGATCACCGTGACCGATCCCGACACGCCGGAGAACGCGAGTGCGGTCACCGCCGAGTTGCGCGCGTTCGCGAGTTCCGGTGGCGACGGTGGAGGAGGTGGCAGTGGCGACGACGCCACGGTCGCCGTCCCGAACTACTTCGGCCAACAGCGCTTCGGCAGCCGCCGCCCCGTCACCCACGAGGTCGGGTTCGCCGTCCTGCGGGGCGACTGGGAGGGCGCGATGCTCGCGTACGTCGGCAACCCGAACGACGCCGAACCGGCGGACACGCGAGCGGCCCGCGCCTACGCCGAGGAGACGGGGGACTGGCAGGGCGCGCTCGATCGAATGCCCGACCACCTCGGCTACGAGCGCGCGATGCTGCACACCCTCGTCGAGCGGGGGGCCCGAAAGGAGGGCGACGCGGATCCTCCCGACTTCCGGGCGGCGCTGGAGGCGGTCCCCGAGACCCTCCAGCGCATGTTCGTCCACGCCGCCCAGTCCTACGCGTTCAACCGGATGCTCTCGGCGCGCCTGAAGCGCGAGGTCCCCTTCGACCGCGCCGTCGAGGGCGACGTCGTCTGCTTCGCCGAGGAGAGGGGCGGCCTCACCGTGCCCGACCCCGACCGGACCCAGCGCGTCACCGCCGGCCGGGTCAGGTCGGTGAACCGCCACGTCGACCGCGGGCGGGCGTTCGTCACCGCGCCGCTGGTCGGGACCGACACGGACCTCGGCGGCGGCGAGCCGGGGGCGATCGAGCGCGACGTCCTCTCGGATCTCGGCCTCGAACCCGCGGACTTCGACCTGCCCGACCCCTTCGGCTCGACGGGGACGCGCCGGGCGATCCGTCTCTCGGCGAACCTCCGGATCGGGACCGATCCGCTCCGCTTTTGCTTTTCCCTCCCCAAGGGATCGTACGCGACGGTTCTCCTCAGGGAGTACCTGAAGGTCGACCCCGAGCACCTCTGACCATGCACACCGAAGCCGGACCCACTCCCGCCTCGAAGGCGCCTCCCCGACCATGAGTACGCCCGGACGCGACTACTGTGGCGAGTGTGGCTCCGCGATCGAGAAGCCCGGCGACTACTGCCTCGTCTGCCGGACCGGAAACGCCGATGGCGTCGTGATCGAGGCGGGCGAGGCGACGGCGACTCTCACCATCCTCGACGGCGAGACGGCGGTCGGCGAGACGGGCGTCACGACCACGCCCGAGGAGGGCGAGCGCGCCCGCACCGAGCGTCGCAACTTCGCCGGGCGGATCGCCGACGAGACCCGCCGCAAGCGCCCCGAGAGCGTCTACATGGCCGGGGACCGCGACACCCTCCGCCGGGTGCAGGCCGACCTCGCGGCTGACTGCTACCGGGTCGACGACGCCGATCCGGTCGCGGCCGCGCTCGACCGGCGCGGCGAGCGCGACCTGGCGGTGGTGAACGCCCCGCCGGCCGAGTTGATCGGCGGTAGCCACTCCACGCTCGTGGGCGGGCGCTCCGGCGAGCGCGTGATCCGGACGGTCGCGGACCACCCACACGTCAAGAAGGTCGTCCCCGGACCGATCGACGGCGGGGGCAGTGCCGCCGGCGGCGTGCGTGCGAAAGTCACTCGCGCCGACGACAACGGGAACCTCCGGCTGCTGATCCGTGACGGCTCCAGCGTCCAGACCAACCGCGTCGTGACGACCGCGATGGACAGGATGCGGGGCGAGCGCGTCGGTGACGACCTCGCCGAGGCGCTCGCCGACGACTGATGATGATACGGATCGGGGGGAGGATTCTCACCACCGTAGAATCCGGACGCCGCTTGAAGTGTTCCGGCTGCGAACGTCCGCGTATTCGTATGTCCGGCCTCGCAACGCTCACTGCGGTCACGGAGGGGGTGGTCCTCGTGTTCGGCGGCGGGATCACCCTGTTCGCCTACCGCGCCGCAAGGCGGACAGGATCGGACGCCCTCCGGCTGTTCGCGGTCGGGTTCGCCACCGTCACCGCCGGGGCGCTCCTCGGCGGCATGCTCAACTACGCCCCCGGGATCGGTCCCCACGCCGGCGTCCTCCTCGGGAACCTGTTCATCGCGGTCGGGTTCGCGGTCCTCGGCTACTCGCTGTACGCCGAGCACGGGGATTCGCCGGCGGTCGACCCCGGGTGATGTTCCCGGCGACCGGCTCGACCGCCACACGAGGTCTCCGGGGGCGCGCCGACGGACCTCACAGCCCGCCCGGCTACCCTCACACCAGGGCGATGACCGCCCGGCTACCGTCGCGCGAGGCCGGCGACTCCCCCGGCGAGGACGACCACCCCGCCGACGAGGGTGACGTACACCCCGGTCGCCGGTTCGGCGATCTCCTTGCCGACGACCTCGACGATACCCTCGGCGGGGACGAGGTCGTAGCCGTACGCCAGGTCCGCGACGTACACCGATCCGACCGCGGCGATGCCGACGCCACAGAGACACACGATCGCCAGCCCGAGCACGTCACGGGTGGAGGTGGCGACGGCCCCGACCGCGACGCCCGCGAGAACGAGCGTGACGGTCCCGTGAGCGTCGATCCCCGAGCGCGACACCGAAACGAGGGGCGGATCCGCGACGATCCAGGGCAGGAACGCGCCCACGACCGTCACGCCGGCGCCGGCGAGTACTGCCGCCCGACTCACCGCGGGCCGGTCGGTGATGCTGACGTCCATACTCGACCGATCGACGTCCCCGCACTTGTGGTTTTCCGACGGGCGTCCGGAACGCTTTTGAAACCGTGTGAAGATAGAACACGCATGGCGCTCGAATCCCGCCAGCCGGGAGGTGCAGACGGGCGATCACCGGGGTCCATAGCGGGGTTCGCCTTCGTTTTTACCGCCCGATCCGGGCGGTGAACTCCCCCGGTGGGCGGGGGACGAAACCGGCCGTTCCGGCGGCACCGAGTCACAACTGCTAACCCCGAGCCACCCGCGAACACGGACAACGATGAAACTCCCGAACGCGCAGGTCGCCGTGCTGGAGGCGGCCAGCGCGGGCGACCCCACGACCGTCGCACAGCTCGCGAGCGAAACCGACCTCCCGCCGGAGACGGTCACCGGCGCCGTCTTCGCCCTCCAGGAGGAGGGCCTCCTCGAGATCACCGAGGAGACCGAAACCGGAGCCGACCTCACGCCCGAGGGGGAGTCCTACGCCACGGAGGGGCTCCCGGAAGTACGCCTCCATCGCGCCGCGGTCGACAGCGGGGCCGACGCCGGCGCGGTCCCGATGGGCGAGGTCATCGGCGCCTCGGGCCTCGAGGGCGACCTGGTCGACATCGCGCTCGCCAACTACGCCCGGAAGGACTACGGCACCGTCGATGCCGGCGAGATCACCGCCGATCCCGACGCCGATCCCGACGCCGATCCGGAGGCGGCGGCGCTGGACGCCGTGCACCGGGGCGACCTCGACGCCGCCCATCCGAACGCCCTCGCGCAACTCGAACGTCGTAACCTGGTGGTCCGCGAGGAGCGAACGGTTCGGTCGGCGGCGCTGACGGAGGCGGGCGTCACCGCCCTGATGGAGGGTGTCGAGGCGCGCGAGGCGGTCGATCGCGTCACGCCCGACATGCTCGCCTCCGGCGCGTGGCGCGACGCCGCGTTCGCCGAGTACAACGTCGAGGCCGACGCCGGGACGCTGCACGGCGGATCGACCCACCCCCTCCGCCGCATGGCCGAGCGCGTGAAGGACGTCCTCGTCTCGATGGGTTTCGAGGAGATGGAGGGCCCCCACGCCGACGCCGAGTTCTGGATCAACGACTGCCTGTTCATGCCCCAGGACCACCCCGCGCGCACCCACTGGGACCAGTTCGCGCTCGACGTCCCGCCCATGGAGGACCTTCCGGAGGATCTGATGGACGACGTCGAGAGCGCCCACCGCGATGGCGCCGGCGAGTACGGCGACGGCTACCACTCCCCGTGGGGCCGGCGGATGGCCCGTCAGGTCGACCTGCGTGGCCACACCACCTCGCTGTCGGCGCGATACCTCTCCGGGGAGGCGGTCGGCGAGATCGAGCCGCCGGCGCGGTACTTCTCAGTCGAGAAGGCCTACCGCAACGACGAGATCGACGACACCCACCTGCTGGAGTTCTTCCAGATCGAGGGGTGGGTGATGGCCGAGGACCTC
>CAYSJP010000067.1:4493-9907 GCA_964431395.1 uncultured Halobacteriales archaeon | reverse complement strand
GTCCGGGGCATCGCGGAGACGTTCACCCACACCTCCCGGCCGGCGTCGAGTTCGTCGTTGATGAGGTCGAACGCCCGCTCGAAGGCGGCGTCGTAGTCGTACACGTCGTCGATGCGGACGCGCTCGGTTTCGGCACCGATCAGGTTCTCGAAGTCCGCCTCCAGCTTCCCGGCGAGGTTGCGGGAGTACTCGACGTTGGCCTCGCTGCCGACCGCTCCCTCGAGCAGGACGACTCGATCCACGTCCAGACGCTCCCGGACCAGGGGCGCGATGAGCCGGTCGTAGTCGAAGCCGACGGGGACGATGTGGGTCTGCATACGAGAGACGTGGGGCGGGCGCCCGTAAAAAACACCACTCTCGGCGCCGCCGGTGCGCTCGACGCGATACGGCGGGGTGGGAGTTTCGGTCCGTCTTTTCGTGTCCGGGATATCCGAGCGTGAAACACGCGGAAGGACTTAGGTCCGTCCCGTGTGGAGCGCCCCACACGAATGAACGTCTCCGTGCGTGGCACGCCGGCCACGATCACGACGGCGACGGTCGTCCTGCTCCTCGTCGGACTCGGTATCGCCGGCTACGGGGGGTACGACTACCTCCAGCAGCAGGAAGCCATCGACGACGCCGTCCCGGTCGAGTCGACCGTCGTCGACACGGCGATCGACCGGTCGGCCGGCCGAGGACTCCACTATCGAGTCACCGTGAACCACACGTACCGGTACAACGGCACCGGATACACGAGCGAGCAGGTGTTTCCCGGGAGCATCGCACCGTCGTACAACGTCCGGGAAGACGCGGAGGACGTGATCGAACCCTACGAGCCGAACGCGACGGTCACGGCCTACGTCGACCCCGACTCGCCGGGACGGGCGTTTCTCGAACGCCGGGCGACGTGGGGACCGTTCCAGTTCGTGGGGATCGGCGGCCTCATCGTCGTGCTGGTGACCCTGGACGCCGTCGGCGCGCCCAACCCGGGCCGTGGTACCGAGTTGCGACCGGCGACCGGACGCGAACCGACGCGATACGAGACGCTGTTCGGCCGTGACCGTGACACGATCAACCGCCTCAGCAAGCGTCTCATCGCCGGGACGTCGGTCGTCTTTCTCCTGTCGATCGTCGCGACCGTGATTCTCGCGTTCAACGCGGAGTCCTCGTCGATACGGGCCGACGTGACGGACCCGATCGGGCTCGCCCTCCTGAGTGCCGCCGTCGCCGCGCTCGTGTTCGTCATCGCACTCCTGCTCTACGCCGTCTGGTCGTTCACCGAATACCGCCGGCTCCGCGAGCGGATCCCGGAACCGCGGCCGCCGAGTCCGTTCCGACACCCCACGCGGCTCGTCACCATCCTCCACACTGACGACGAACTCGACGCCTACGGGAGGCGGGTGAGACGGACCGGCTTCGCCTTCGCCGTGGTCGTGTTCTGTGTGGGGCTTCTCGTGTGGATCCGCCCGGTCTGATGCTGATCACTCCCGTCCGTTACCGCCGAGTGCCGTCCACGGGGGTGGCGCTCACCGGCAACGGACTACAACGGTCATTATTACCACCCCGGCCGACTGGAACTCCATGACCGACGGCTCGGACGGTGAGTCGAACGGCGGGGACGGTGACTCGAGTACTGGCCGATCCGACGCGGCGGCCGGGTCGACGGACGTCGATCCGGAGACGACGTTCGGCCGCGACGCGCTGGCCGCGGACCTCCGGGCCGTGCTCTCGTGGGTCGAGTCGATCCACGCGGAGCCGTACCACGGGTACGACGGGCGGATCCAACTCCACCGCGCGTTCGAGTCGGCGGTCCGGGACCTCCCGGAGACGGCGACCGTCGAAGCGTTCTACCGGCGGGCGGCGCCGCTCGTCGCCGGACTGGACGACACCCACTCGAAGCTCGTCGCCCCCGACCGGGAAACCGAGGAGTCACGACTCCCGCTGTCGTTCCGGGTGGTCGGATCCTCGCTGTACGTCGAGGCCGTTCATGCGGAGTCGCTCGCCGACCTCCTCGGCGGGCAGCTCCGCAGCGTTGCGGGCGAGCCCGTCGACGCGATGGCCGACCGCGGTGCCTCGCTCCGCGGCGCGGAGAACCGCTACGCGGCGTTGCGCCACCTCGGGCGGTCGCTCGGCGAGTACGACGCGATCGACCGGCTCCTCGGGGAGACGACGCCGCCACGGACGCCGACGCTCACCGTCGAGTCGCCCGACGGAACCGAACACCGCCGGACGATCGACCCCGTACCCGCCGACCGGGAACCGGCTCTCGAGCTCGATACGACGGTCGAGGCGCCGGCGGGGACCGGGCCCCGGTACCGGCTCTACGAGGGAGGCGAAGGGGCGGTGTTCGTCCCTGGCGACCTGATGGGCTATCGCGAGGTGATCGAGGGGGCTCGCGATCGGGGCGCGGCGTACGCCGGGTCGATAGCCCGCGACGCGTACGCCACCTTCGAGGACAACCCCGCCGGCTACGACTTCGGATCCGAGTTCCGGCTGGCCGAGACCGACCACGACGCGCGGGCCGAACGGTTCGAGGCGGATTTCGGCGCGGGAACGTTCGGCGCGGAACTCGAGGCGAGGGACCACGAGGGGTACTACACGCCCGACGAGATCGTCGTCGTCACGAGCGAGGGGACGATGAGTTCCGCCTTCGCCGGCGCCGCGTTGCTCTCGGAACTGGGGGCAGACCTGGTGGGGGTTCCCTCCGGACAGGCTCCGGTCTCCTTTGGCGAGACGATCGAACGGACGCTCCCGAACACCGGGCTGGCCGTCGAACTGTCGGGGTCGATGTACCGGTGGGTTCCCGACCCGTCCGGGACTGTCCTCCCGATGGACCGCGAACTCACGCCCGACCTGTTCGAGGGGCGGTACGACCGGGCCTACGACGCCGCGCTCCGGCTCGCGTTCGAGCATGCGGACCTGATCGCACCCGGGGGGCGCCCCGAGCCACGCTGATCGAACGCCCCGGCCAACGGTCGCGCAACGCCGGGCACGTCGGGCACGGTGTCGGGGAACCCCGGCTCCCCGCGGCGGCGAGTCCCCTAACGATTAGTGTCTGCCGCGGGGGCGTCCGGTATGGACCACGAAACCGAATCGGCCCAGCAGGCGATCGCGGCATCGTCGGCGCCCGCCGAGGTCTTCGGCGACCAGCCACGGGAGCGCAGGCGGGAGCTGTTCTTCGCGCTGCCCGAGCAGGTCCGCGAGCGGTTGGTCATGGATCTGTCGCGCGACCAGTTGCGGGCGTTCGTCCGCCGACTCGATCCCGACGAGGCGACGGACGTGCTCTGGTACGCCGGGGAGGAGACGCGCGAGGCGGTGCTGTCCGCGCTCCGGAGCGACCGCCGCGAGAAGGTCGACTTTCTGCTGTCCTTCGACCCCGAGAGCGCCGCCGGGGTGATGGATACGGACTACGTCACCGTCGAGGCCGACCGGGGGTTCGAGGCGGTCGTCGAGCGGGTCCGCCGGTTCGAGGACCGGACGGGCCGGGTGCCGACCATCCTGATCACGGACGCCGGGCAGCTGCTGGGGGAGCTCCCGGGCGCGGCGCTCTCGGTGGGCGAGCGTCGCGGGGAGAAACTCGCCGATCAGGTCCAGGAGATCCCGCAGGTTCGCTACGACCGCGAGGACGAGGAGGTGCTCGAGGTGTTTCGAACCAACCGCGAGCGGACCGTCGCGGTACTCGACGAGGACGACGACGTGATGGGCGTCGTTCACGCCGACGACCTCCTCACGCTGGTCGAGGAGACGGCCGGCGAGACCCTGTATGAGTTCACCGGCGTCGCGGAGGAGGAGAGCGCGCTCGACGGCCCAGCGGCGAAGGTCCGGAGCCGTTACAAGTGGCTCGTAATCAACCTCGGGACGGCGTTTCTGGCCGCGGCAGTCGTGGGGCTGTTCGAGACGACGATCGCCAGCATCGCCGTGCTGGCGGCGTACATGCCGGTGGTGGCGGGGATGGGCGGTAACGCGGGCACGCAGGCGATGGCCGTCACCGTCCGTGGCATCTCGCTCGGGCAGGTCTCGCTGTCGACCGGGCGGCGCGTCGTCGTCAACGAGGTCATCGCGGGAGCCGCCAACGGGCTCGTCACCGGCGCGCTCGTGGCGGTCATCGCGGTCGCGTTCTCCTTTGCCGAGTTCGGCGCCCTGCTGGGTGCGGTCATCGGCGTCTCGATGGTCGCCAACCTCGTCATCGCCGGCTTTTTCGGCGCGCTCATCCCGCTGGTCCTCGATCGGCTCGAGCAGGACCCCGCCACCTCCGCCACCATCTTCATCACCACCGCGACCGACGTACTGGGGTTTCTCGTCTTTCTCGGGCTGGCCCAGGCGGTCCTGCTGTGAGGGCCCGTCGCTCGCGGAGACGGGATCTCCCCGGGGATCCGGGGTACCGGGACGGGATTTTTTCCGACACGGACGAACAGATATATGTGCCCACGGGAGGGACACTGTAAACAGACACCGAACCGGACGAACCCGGAAGGGGTACCGATGGACGACACCGTCAAATACCGCATCAACGCGACGATAGCCGCCGATGGCGTCGTCGAGCGTAGCGACGTCGTCGGAGCGGTGTACGGCCAGACGGAGGGGCTGCTCGGCGACGAACTCGATCTGCGGTACCTCCAGCGCGCCTCGAAGGTGAGCCGTCTCGACGTCGAGATCGAGAGCGAGAACGGCCAGTCGGTCGGCACCCTGGAGATCGGGAGCGGGCTCGACAAGCCGGAGACGGCGATCCTCGCGGCGGCACTGGAGACGATCGACCAGATCGGGCCCTGCAGTGCGACCCTCGAGGTCGGCAGCATCGAGGACGTCCGGAGCGCCAGGCGCCGCGAGGTCGCGGACCGCGCGAAGGAACTGCTGGCGACCGGGTTCCAGGACGGTCTCGACCCCGGAGACATCATCGCCGAGGTGCGCGAGAGCGTCCGCACGGGGGAGATCACGACCTACGAGGGGCTGCCCGCCGGCCCCCGCGTCGCGACCGGCGACGCGATCATCGTCGTCGAGGGGCGCGCGGACGTGCGCCGGGTGCTCTCGTATGGCATCAAGAACGCGATCGCGGTCGAGGGGACGAACGTCCCCGACGCGGTCGCCGCCCTCAGCCGCGAGCGCACGACGACCGCGCTCCTCGACGGCGACCGGGGCGGCGACCTGCTGTTGCGGGAGTTGCGACAGGTCGCCGCGATCGACTACGTCGCCTTCGTCCCCGAGGGCCGCTCCGTGGAGGACCTGGAGCGCTCGGAGGTGTTCGAGGCGCTCCGCGGCAAGGTCGCCGTCGACTCGCTGCCCGCCCGGGAGACACCCCCGGAAGACGACGACGCCGCTCCGCCGGAGGATCCCGGACCGTCGGCCGGGGGATCGGGGGGAGAGCCCCACGCCGAAGCGGGCGTGGAGGGAGGAGCCGTCGCCGAGGGCTCGGCTGCGAAATCGCCCACCGACGAGGG
>CAYSJP010000067.1:0-4393 GCA_964431395.1 uncultured Halobacteriales archaeon | reverse complement strand
CGAGGGCTCGGCTGCGAAATCGCCCACCGACGAGGGTGTCGGGACGGAAGAGAGGGGAGACGAGACCGTAATCGAGGACGACGACGCGCCGGAGACGCTCGCGGAGCACGTCGTGGCGGCGCGTGGCACCGGCACCGTCCGCCTGCTCGGGTCCGGACACGACCTTCTCACGGAGCACCCGATCGAGGACGCGTTCGACGCGATGGAGGGGGCGGACACGGTGCCGACGACGGTCGTTCTCGACGGCACCCTCACACAGCGCCTCCTCGACGTGGCGTCACAGCGCGGGGTCGGGCAGGTGATCGCGCGCGGAACCGGGGAGTTCGCGAAACAGCCAGCCGACGTCCGGGTCCGCCTCGCCGAGGAGTTCGCCCTCGCCGACGCCTGATAATGACTCGTGTAGCCGGTTACCGCTCCGACCGCCCGCGTCGGGCGGTCGATACGGTAATTGCCTACGCCAGTCATCATGAACGCAACCGAAAGCGTCCATCGCGCGGAACCCGGGAGTCCGACGAGCGCACGCCGAACCGGGTAGTCAGATGAGCGCGAACGCCACGGCGCCGGCAGCCGCGATGGCACCGCCGGCGAGCGTCGCGAGAAAGTTGACTGCCTGGTTGCCGAGCCAGCGCCCCTCGACGGTGGCGCCGAGGATGCTGTCGACGAGCATCCCGAGCACGCCGGCGGCGACGATCACCACCCCGGCCGCGACCGAGGCCCCGAAGGCGGCCGCCGCGATGGCGGCGACGACGCTCCCGCCGACGCCGCCGATGGCGATCCCCTTGATCGTGATGCCGCCGTCGGTGCCGATCTCGACGGGTTCGAGCGTCGTGATCAGCCGCGGCGGGCCGAAGAGGACGCCGATCTCGGAGGAGAGCGTGTCGCTCATCGCCGCCGACAGGGACCCGAGGAACAGGAACCGGAAGATGTCCGCGTCGACGGCGATCGCGTCCCCGGCGGCGAAGCCGACGACGGCGACCAGGGCGACGCCCGCGTTACCCAGCACGTTCCGGCTACCGCGGGCGCCCTCGTTGTCCTCGGCGACGCCCAGGTCGCGCTTGTCGTCGTAACGGTATTTCGAGGCCAGCCCGCCGATACCGAAAAAGGCGATCAGGACGGCGAACCAGCCGTATCCCCCGAGGACGATCGTCGCCAGCGACAGGAGCACGCCCGCGAGCATCCCGGTGATGGAGGCCGTCCCCAGGCGCCAGGAGAGGTATCCGACGAAGCCGGCGACCCCGACGGCGACCCCAAGCCCGAGGACGTCGACCCCGAGGTCCAGACTGACGAGCGCCCCGAGCGCCGTCGCGACGGCCACCACGGTGAGCTGGTCGTCCCGGCCGAAGCTGATCGCGCGGACCAGCGCGCCGGTGATCGCCCCCGATAACCCGAGAAAGACCGCCGTCGGACGGGGCACCACCGGAACCGTCACCACCGGATCGACGAACGCGGTGACCACCCCGATCCCGTCGATCGCGGTGATCAGTTCGATCCCCACGACCGTCGCGACCGTCCCACCAACGGCGAAGGCGGTGGCGCGGCGGATGGCCGTGTCGCCACGGCTGCGGATCGCCTGTTCGGCGAGGTTGCCGTAGCCGAGCACGAGGAGCGTGGAGACGAAGACGGTCCAGGCGTCCGATAGATCCACGAGCGCCACCACCAGCGCGAGCCCGGTCGAGGCGAGCGCGAACCCGACCAGTCCCCGCAACTCGCCCGCCCGGCGGTCGCTCGGCCGGGCGAACAACTCGAACAGGCGCCCCTCGGAGATCCCCCGTCCCGCGACAGCTATGAGGGCGAACGGAACCGCGACCAGTACGCCGATGACGGGCGCGAGCAGCGAGACGGTCGCCACGGCGGCGAAAGCCGCTCCCCGGCGTACGCGTTTCTGCACGAGCGGAGTTTTTCCGGACGACTACTTAACGCTCCCGACGTCGGTCCACAGCGCCGTCACGTCTGCGCGTGGCGGCCGCATCCACAGGGCCGACGGGACCGAGGCGCCCCCCGGCGCGGAGCCGAACGTCGATACACGCCGGCGAGCGAGAAACTGCCGCCCCGACGGGCCGCGACCGATATCGTTATACTGTCGGCTGTAACTTCCTGAAGATACTCGCCACCCCGGGGTGGAGAAATTCTTTACGGACTTACAGCCGACAGTATTAGCACCCGTCGCGTCCAACTCTTCCCGTGGGCCTGTACGACCGATACCTCGCCTTGCGGCTCCCGTCGGTGGAGAAGCGCCCCGAGCACGTCGCGCTCGTCATCACCGAGCGGGACCTCCTCGAGCAGGGCGCCTACGAGACGCTGGAGACGTTTCTCGGGTGGGCCTTCGAGTACGGCGCCGGGGAGGTGTCGCTGTACGTGAGCGTGCTCGACGAGGCGGTCGTGCCGACGCTCGAACGCGAACTCGCCCGGGTCGACGCGCCGGAACCGGTCGCCGTCAGGGGACCGGCGGACACCGAGCGCGCCGACGCCCCGATCCGGGTCAGCATCGGCCTCGGCGGGAAACACGAGTTCGCGAACGCCGTCCGGAGCCTCGCCAGGGACGTCGAGGCGGGCGATATCGATCCGGAGGACATCGACGAGAAAGACGTCGAGGCCAACCTCGTCTTTCCCGAGCCGCCGGACCTGGTGATCAAGACCGGCGCCGAGCGGCTGTCGGATTTCATGATCTGGCAGTCGGTGTACTCCGAACTGTACTTCACCGACGTCAACTGGCGGGACTTCCGGCGCCGGGAGTATCTCCGTGCGCTGATCGACTTCGCGGACCGCAACCGCCGGTTCGGAAAATAACGCGGCCGTCGATCGCCCGGATCAGGCCTCGAACCGCGGCAGGCGATCGACCCCGACGACGCTTGCCAGCCCGGCACCGAAGGCGTACGCGAGGCGCGTCCCGGCCACGCCGACGCGGTCGGTGATCCCCCGCTCCGGCTCGAACTCCTCGACCGTGACGGGTTCGCCCAGTTCGTCTTCCAGTTCCGCCTCGATGTCTTCCCGGCGACCGAGTTCGTCGACGAGGCCGAGTTCGGCCGCCGCCTCGCCGAGGTAGACCCGGGCCTCGGTGTCACGGACCGCCGCCTCGTTCAGCTCGCGGCCCTCCGCCACCTCGGTGACGAACTGGTCGTAGTAGTCGTCGATCAGCGTCTGGAGGTACTCACGCTCCTCGTCGTCGAACTCCTTCAGCGGGGTGCCGGCGTCCTTGAACCGCCCGGCGGTAAACTGCTCGTAGGTGACACCGAGCCGGTCGGCCAGGTCGGCGAGATTGACCCGCGAGCCGAGGACGCCGATCGAACCGACGATGCTCACCTCCCGGGCCCAGAGTTCGTCACAGCCCGACGCGATCCAGAAGCCGCCGCTCGCGCAGGTGTCCGTCGCGTAGGCGATCGTCGGTCCGTCGAACTCCGCTGCGGCGACGCGGATGTCGTCGGAGGGGACGACCTCGCCGCCGGGCGTGTTGAGCTTGAGCAACAGGGCCTTCGTGTTTCCGTCCGCATCGGCGCGCTCGATCTGCTCGACGATGTCGTCGGCGGGCGTGCCCCGCCCACCTGCCGGGATCGGACCCGGACTGCCGCCGTCGCGGGTGATCGGCCCCTCGACGGCCACCTCGGCGACGTTGTACCCCGGGAACAGCGAGCCGCCGAGCCGGCCAGCCGTCCGCGCGGCGACGCCGATCGTCCCCACGACCAGCAGGACGCCCAGCAGGTCCGCGAGCGTGTCCGACCGGTGGCGGAAGACGTACCACCCCGCGAGGGTTCCCACGACGATGCCGAGAATGAGAATGCCGATACGACCGATTCGTTCGACGGTGTCCGCCATGCTGAAACGCCGGGACTGCTCGCGCGTAAAACCTTCCCTGGGAGGACGTCGGACGGTCGATCCGGGGACTAACGGCCCGAAATCGAGGGCGTCAGGGTCACAGCAGGCCGGCCTTCTGGAGCTTCATCAGGTCCTCGGTCTCGAGGGTCTCGCCGTCCTTGAACTTCTGGTAGATCTCCTCCGCCTCCTGTTTCGCCTCTTCCTTTTCCTTCTCGCGCTCGGTGCGGCGCTGCTGGTCCTCCTCCTTGTCGAGTTCGCGCAGGCGCTTCTGGACGCGCACGAAGTCCTCGTGGTGCCGGTCGGCGAGCTCCTGGGCCTTCACGAACAGCTCGTGAACCTCGTCGGCCGTGTCGCGGATCTCGTCGGCGGCGCGGTAGGCCTCGATCATCTGGTTGTGGTGTTCCTGGGCCTCGTCGGCCAGCCGGGTCACCTGCTCGTGGTGCTCGGAGGCTTCCTCGCGGACCGCCTCGGCCTCCGCGCGGAGCTCGTCGATGTCGCCGGTGTCCTCGAGTTTCTCCTGTTTCTCACGGAGCTTCTCGCGCTTGTCGTCGATCTTCTCGATGAGTTCGCGCTCGTCGTCGGG
>CAYSJP010000066.1:0-9996 GCA_964431395.1 uncultured Halobacteriales archaeon | reverse complement strand
TGCTGGTCGTCCTCTCGGCGCTGTCGATGGCCGTGATACTGAGAACGGAGAACACATGACGATCGAACCACCGCGGACGGGAGAACGGACCGACGGGACGGCCCACGAGCAGGACGGGCCCACGGGACCCCCGGTCCTCCGGCTCGGTGGCGTGACCCGGACCTTCGGTTCCGAGGCCGCCGTCGACTCGCTCTCGCTCGCGGTGCGCGAGGGCGAGATCCTCACCCTGCTCGGTCCGTCGGGGTGCGGGAAGACCACCACGTTGCGCCTGCTCGCGGGGCTCACCCGCCCCGACGCCGGCACGATCAGCGTCGCCGGCGAGACGGTGGCCGGCGAGGGCCGGTTCGTCCCGCCCGAGGAGCGCGACGTCGGCCTCGTCTTCCAGGAGTTCGCCCTGTTTCCACACCTCACCGTCGCCGAGAACGTCGCCTTCGGCATCGAGGACTGGCCCGCCGAAAAGCGCGA
The DNA here is from genome assembly GCA_964431395.1 of uncultured Halobacteriales archaeon. Taxonomy (GTDB): domain Archaea; phylum Halobacteriota; class Halobacteria; order Halobacteriales; family Hikarchaeaceae; genus CAYSJP01. The sequence goes on along the minus strand of CAYSJP010000066.1, from coordinate 9,531 downwards.
GGCCCGCGTCGACGAACTGCTCGATCTCGTCTCCCTGTCGGGCTACGGCGACCAGCGTCCGGACGACCTCTCCGGCGGCCAGCGCCAGCGGATCGCGCTGGCCCGCTCGCTCGCGCCCGAGCCCGACGTTCTCCTGCTCGACGAGCCGTTCTCCAACCTCGACGTCGCGCTCCGGAAGGAGATGCGCGAGGAGGTCCGGCGGATTCTGAAGGCGGCCGGCGTCACGGCCGTCTCGGTCACCCACGACCAGGAGGAGGCCCTCTCGATCAGCGACCGAGTCGCCGTCGTTCACGACGGGGGAATCGAGCAGGTCGGCCGCCCCGAGGCGGTGTTCGAACACCCGGAGTCGCGCTTCGTCGCGGAGTTTCTCGGCCAGGCGGGGTTCCTCTCGGGCGAACTCGAGGAGGGTCTCATCGAGACCGGCGTCGGCACCCTCCACGCCGGCATGCTCGAGGGACTCTCCAGGGAGTACGACGGCGCGGCGGTCGACGTGCTCGTCCGGCCCGACGACCTCGCGGCCACGCCGATCGAGGGAGACGCCGGCGCCGACGCCCACGGGGTCGACGTCGCGAGCGCCCGCGACATGGACGTGGTCGGCAACGGAATCGACCCCGGTCCGGACGTGCCGGGCGACGGCCGGATCGTGTCCCGGGAGTACACCGGCCCGTCGTTCGTCTACGGCGTCGAACTCGACTCCGGGGACCTCGTCCACTGCCAGCACAACCACGCCGCGGAGTTCGACATCGGCGGGCGCGTCAGCGTCGAGTTGACCGCCGACCACACGCTGGCGTGGTTCCCGGCGGAGTGACATGCGCCGCCGCAGGGCCCGCCTCGCAGCCGCCGCCGTCGCCGCGGCGGGCGCACTCGCCGTCTGGCTCGTCTCGACGCGGGTGTTTCCCCACTACTCGCTGAACCACGACGAGGCCGTCTACCTCCAGCAGGCCGCGATGCTGCTCGAGGGGCAGGTCGCCCTCCGTCCGCCCGTCGAGGACGTCTTCCGGCCGTGGTTCTTCGTCGACGCCGGCGACCGCCTGTACCCCAAGTACGCCCCCGTCCCGGCAGCCATGTTCGCGCTCGGGGTCGCCGTCGGCGTCCCCGAACTCGCCCTCGCCGGAATCGGGGGCGGCATCCTCGCGCTGACCTACGTCGTCGCGAGCGAGGTCTTCGACCGGGCGACCGGGCTTCTCGCCGCCGGATTCGTCCTCGCGTCGCCCCTCTTCGTGGTGAACACCGCCCTGTTTCTCCCCTACGCCCCGACCGCCCTGCTGAACCTCGCCTTCGCCGCCGCCTACCTCCGTGCCGACCGTCTCGAAAGCCTCCGGTGGGCCGCCGTCGCCGGTGGGGCGGTCGGCCTCGCCTTCTTCGCGCGGCCCTACACCGCCGTCCTGTTCGCGGCGCCCTTCGTCGTCCACGCCTGCTGGACGCTGTGGCGCGACCGGGCTGACGTTCGGGCAGCGATCCGGGCCGACTCCGGGACGCCGGGGCCCACCGGCCGCGCCCACCCCACCCTCGTCCGCCAGGCGACGACCGCGCTCGGCGGTCTCGGGGGCGTCGCCGCCACCCTCGCGTACAACGCCGCGGTGACCGGCTCGGCGACCCGGTTTCCCTACGAGGCGTTCGCGCCGCTGGACGGTCTCGGCTTCGGCACCCGGCGATTGCTCGGCTACGAGCTCCAGTACACGCCGGAACTCGCCGTCCGCGCGAACGCCCAGGTGGTGACCGCGTTCGTCACCGACTGGTTCGCGGGCGGCGTTCTCGGGGCCGCGCTCGCCGTGGCCGGTCTCGCCGTCGTCGCCCGCCGGGGACCGACCGCCCGTCGGGCGGCTCTCGCGGGCGTCCTCGTCTCCGTGATCGCCGGCAACCTCTACTTCTGGGGCAACTACAACATCCTCGGTCAGCTGTCCGACACGGACGGCGGCATGATCGCTGCGCTGGGCCCGCACTACCACTACGACCTCCTGGCCCCGACCGCGGCGTTCGCCGCCCGTGGGTCGATGGTGGTCGCCGCCCACCTCCGCCGGTTCGCTCGCGACCGGCTCGCGGGCGACGTTCTCCATCCCCGGACCGTCCGAATCGCCCTCGCAGTCGTCCTCCTCGTCGGTGTGGCCGCCGTCGGCGCCGGATCGGTCGCCCTCCTCGCGGAGCCGATCGACGACAACGCCGACCGCACCGACGTGTACGAGCGGGCCTACGAGCCCTTCGACGACGGTCCCCCCGAGGACGCCGTCGTCTTTCTCCCCGGGCCGTACGGCGACTGGCTCAACCACCCCTTCCAGCCGCTCCGGAACGACCCCGGGTACGACGGCGAGGCGGTGTACGCGCTCGACACGAGGCCCTTCGCCGTCGCGGACGCCTTTCCGGACCGGCGGCCGTATCGCTACGCCCATCGGGGAGTCTGGGCGCCCAGCGCCGGCTCCCCCGAGGCGGCACGGCTGTCCCGAGTCCGTGACGTCCGGGGTGAACGGGTCACCCTGGACGCGACGTTCGGAGTGCCCGACGCCGCCGGGAGCGTGACCGTCCGGGTCGCCGGCGGGGACGAAAGCGCCACCTACGTCGCGGGGAACGCCTCCGGCGCGCTGGCCCTGGGGCTGCGCCTGACTCCCGACTCCGCCCGGCTCTCCGGCGACGTCACCCCGGTCGGGAACGCGACGCTCGCCCCCCCGGAGAGCGGGGAGCTCCGGCTCACCGCCACGGTCGATTACGGCGCCGGAAACGCCTTCGACTACCGGCTCGAACTGCCGGTCCGGACCGGGTCCGGCGAGGTCCGGGCGCTCTCGCCCCGGGTGGAGCGATGCACCGACGTCCGGGCCTGCGGTGGCGCGGCGGCCCACGTCCCGGAACTCGCGCCCGACGGGATCTACGTCAGGGCGAACCTCTCGGCGGGCGACCCCCCGTAGATGCCCTACCGCCGGAGTGTTTCCCCCAGTCCGACTTTCAGGATCGACTTCGCGATCGCCGCGCCGCCAGCGAGGGGATCCAGCGTCGTCTCGCCGAGGCGATCGTCGTACGCGATCGGGATCTCCTCGACGTCGTACCCCCGGGCGATCGGGCGCACGAGTAGTTCGGCCGACAGCCCCGTGTTTTCGGTCCACTCGATCGCCTCGATCACCTCCCGGCGGTAGGCACGCATCCCCGTGGTCGTGTCCCGGACCCGCCGGGCCAGAAGCAGGCTCGCGAGTACGGCGAAGCCGTGGTTGCCCGCGCGGTTGAACGCGGGCATCGCGCTCGCGCCGCCGGAGAGGCGGTCCCCGGAGACGACGTCCGCGCCGGCGTTGATGCGCTCCAGAAAGTCCGGCAGGCGCTCCATGGGGTAGGTGTCGTCACAGTCCGTCGTCACGACCACGGGTCGGGAGGCCTCCCGGAGCGCGCGCTCGACCGCGACGCCGTACCCCCGGGGTTCCTGCTCGATCACCCGGGCGCCGTGTTCCCGCGCGACCTCCGGCGTCCGGTCGGCCGAACCGTCCACGCAGACCACCTCGGCCGCCCCGCCGGTCACGCGCTCTACGTCTTCCAGCACCGTTCCGATCGCCGCCTCCTCGTTGTACGTCCCCATGACGACGCTGAGATCATCGAAGGTGTACTCCGCCTCCCGATCGGGCAGCGCGTCCCCGTCTCCGGACGTGGTCGAACCGGCGCCGCGTGCACTCATTAGCGACACCTGGAACGCCAGCTATTTTAGGCTTACCAAAAAAAGCGGCGGAGTGGGCGATCGGATCAGGGCGCCATCCCGCCGTTGGCGTCGATCACCTCGCCGGTGACGTAGGAGGCGTCCTCGCCCGCGAGAAAGGCAACGACGCTCGCGATCTCCTCGACCTCGGCGAACCGGTCGAGGGGGATGTCCTCGCGGATGCGCTCTTTGATGTCCTCGCCCACCGCCTCGACCATCTCCGTCCGGGTGTACCCCGGCGCGACGCAGTTGGCGGTCGATCCGTGGGGGGCGAGTTCCTTCGCGAGCGACCGGGTGAAACCAAAGAGGCCGCTCTTGGCGGCGGCGTAGTTGGCCTGGCCGTAGTTGCCCTGCTGGCCGATGACGCTGGAGATGTTGATCAGCCGCCCCTCCTCCGCGGCCTTCAGGTCCGGGAAGAAGGCCTTGGTCGTGGTGAACACGCCCGTCAGGTTCACGTCGATCACCGCCTCCCACTGCTCGCGGTCCATCTGGTCGAACCGGGTGTCGCGGGTGATGCCGGCGTTGTTCACGAGGACGTCGACCGGCCCCAGTTCCTCGTGGACGCGCTCGGCCATCGCGTCGACGGCCCCGGGATCGGAGACGTCGGCCTGCGCCGCCATCGCCTCGCCGCCCGCCGCCTCGACGGCTTCGACGGTCTCGGCCGCCTTTCCCTCCGAGGAGCGGTAGTTCACCACGACGCCGGCACCCTCCGCACCCAGTTCCTCCGCGATCGCGCGGCCGATTCCCCGCGAGGCCCCCGTCACGAGGCAGGTCCTGTCGTGCATCAGTCCCCCCGTCGGGTGTCGTGTCGCGCGTCCGCGGGACTCCTGCCCCGGTCTCCCCGACGTGACAGTCCGTGTGTCATATGCCACAAGCTACTCGGTCGACCGCCTTTGTAGTTGTGGCCGGATCAGTCCGCGCCGGCGAAAGCCGCCACGGAGGGACAGCAGACAGTATAAGTGACCCGGCACCCTCCGCCGGGGTATGAGTGGGAGTGCGCGAGCGCCCGCCGCGGGGACGGTGCTCAACGCCCTGGCGAACCACACGGGGTCGGCATTCGCCATCGACGCCGACACGACCGCCACCGTGGAAATCACCGACGGGGCTGGGGTCACGGGCGAGATCGCCGGCGCGCCGGACGCCGACACCGATCTCATCGAGCGGTGTGTCGAGATCGTGACCGAGCGCCACGGCGGGGGGGAGGGTGGCACCGTCCGGACCGAAAGCGAGGTGCCGATGGCCGCCGGCCTGAAGAGTTCGAGCGCCGCCGCCAACGCCGCCGTCCTCGCGGCGCTCGACGCGCTCTCCGTGCCCGTCGGTCCCGAGGGGGCGCTCACCCGTGAGGACGCCGCCCGGATCGGCGTCGAGGCCGCCCGCGACGCGGGCGTCACGGCCACGGGCGCGTTCGACGACGCGAGCGCGTCCATGCTCGGCGGGGTCACCGTCACCGACAACGACCACGACGAACTCCTGGCGCGCGAGGAGGTCGACTGGAACGTCCTCGTGTGGACGCCCCCCGAACGGGCCTACTCCGCGGCGGCCGACGTGGAGCGCTGCCGGCGGATCGCCCCCGTCGCCGACTTCGTCGCCGAGACCGCCCTGGAGGGGCGGTACGCCGAGGCGATGACGGTCAACGGCTTCGCGTTCTGTGCCGCGCTTGGCTTCTCGGCGGAGCCGTTGATCGAGGCGCTGCCGGATGCTCGGGGCGTATCGCTGTCGGGCACGGGCCCGAGCGTAACTGCTATCGGGACGGAGGACGCGCTTTCGTGTGTCCGGGACCGCTGGGCGGACCGGGAGGGAACTACATGGCTAACCGAGACACGGACGGACGGCGCACGGAGGAGATGAGCCTGGAGGAACTCCGCGAAGAGATCCAGGCGATCGACCACGAACTCGTCGAACTGATCGCCCGGCGCACCTACGTCGCCGACACGATCGCCGAGGTCAAGGCGGAACGCGGACTCCCCACGACCGACGAGGAACAGGAACAGCGCGTCATGGATCGCGCGGGCGTGAACGCCGAGCAGTTCGACGTCGACGCGAACCTCGTGAAGGCGATCTTCCGGCTGCTGATCGAGTTGAACAAGGTCGAACAACGTGAGTCTAGGTAGCTTCGAACAATAGTTTCAGGCTATTTACTGCCTGTTTGGTCGCCAGATTTCCTTCCGATAGCTGTTCTCCAGTTCTCGGTCGATGAACGATGTTACAATTCCTATAAGTACATCAGGTGCCAACTGATCCAGCATCGGTTCGATTTCTCCGGATAAGGAGACGTATCTTCACAGCCAGAAATTTGGCACCACTATTATATCTATCATAACAGTCTTCGGCGCGGGAACACGATCGATGGGTATGAAGCGAGAGACGATCGCCGTTACCGGAATGTCATGCAAAGGCTGCGAACAAACCGTCGAGAGTGCCCTTGCGAAGATTGAGGGCGTGAGCCGCGTTGATGCCAACAACGAGGCTGAGACCGTCGAGGTCGTCGTCGATGACACTGTTGCTGACGAGGACATCACTGCGGCAATCGAGCGGGCGGGCTTCGACGTCGCCACATAACGATTCGGCGGTCGATGGAAGGATTGGTCTCTAACATGGATTACAGAAGCCATCGTGTGACTGATTAGTCAGCTGGTATCGCTGCTTCACCCTCTTTTACTGCGAAGTCGGCGTTGACGCCCTCGCCGGAGAGGAGTTGGCCCGCGAAGCTGTTGGCAAGAACGGCGGAGACAGACAGCACCATTGCGATCATCGCAAAGACTGGGTGCACAAGACCGGTCGTTGCGGCAGCCACCCCGATACCATTGAATGCGAACGCAGCGGCGAGGTTCTGCCGAGTCTTGCGATAACTTTCCTCGCCAATCACGTACGCGTCCATCACTCCACCGAGCCGCTCGCCCATCAACACGATGTCGGCGGATTCGATAGCGATGTCCGTTCCTGCACCGATGGCGATACCGATGTCGGCTTGCGTCAGGGCAGGCGCGTCGTTGATGCCGTCGCCGACCATCGCCACTCGATGGCCCTCGCTTTGCAAGCGACCGATCTCCGCACGTTTCTCGTCCGGCAGAACGTCGGCCATCACCCGGTCGATGCCGACCTCGTCGGCGACTGCCTGCCCGGTGCGCTCGTTGTCGCCGGTGATCATCACGGGCGTGACGCCGGCGTCCTTCATCCGCTGGATAGTCTCGCTGGCATCGTCCTTGATTTCGTCGCCGATGCCGATTAGACCGAGTAGGTCGCCGTCGCGGACGACCCCGGAGACTGTGAGGCCGCGGCGCTGGAGCCGCTCGATAGCGTCGCCGGCCCCCGAGAGGTCAACCCCTTCTTCCGCGAGCCAGCCCGGCTTCCCGACGAGCACGTCGTCGCCGTAGACGGTCGCCCGGATGCCCTTACCAGTTACCGAGTCGAACGCCTCGGGATCGCCATATTCGACCCCGCGCTCCTTCGCATGGTCGAGGATGGCGTCGGCGAGCGGGTGTTCACTGAACGCTTCAGCGCTGGCCGCGGTCGCTAGCAATTCCGCTTCGTCGCCGTCAAGGGAGACTACTTCACTGACGGCAGGTTCGCCGACAGTGATTGTACCGGTCTTGTCCAACACGATGTGATCGACGTCAGGGAAGATCTGGAAGGCATCACCGGAGCGCATCAGGATTCCGTGATTCGCGGCCTTTCCACCACCCCTGATGAGCGCCAACGGCGTCGCCATCCCCAGTGCACACGGGTACCCGAGGACGAGGACGGCGAGCGCCGCGAACGCCCCACGCTGAACGTTTGGCCCGGTTCCGAACGGGCCGCCCACCCAGACGGCGGGAACGATCGTCCAGAAGAGGAACGCGAGGCCAGCGATTGCCAACACGGCGGGGACGAAGTGCTTGAGAATCCGGTCAGCCAACTGGATAATGCCGGGCTTCATCGCCCGAGCCTCCTCGATTTCGCGGGCGACCTGATTCAGGAACGCATCCTCGCCCGTCGCGGTCACCTCAACGAGAAGTGTCCCGGTTTCATTGACACTGCCGCCGATCACTTGGTCACCTGTGGTCTTCTCCTCGGGAATAGACTCGCCGGTGGCCACCGACTCGTCAACGGTCGACGTGCCCTCAACGACCGCGCCGTCAACGGGGACGTTCTCCCCAGGCTTGATCCGGACACGGTCGCCGACCTCGAGATCGGCGACGGGCACCTCCTCCATCTCACCGTTGGCAGCCACACGGCGGGCGGTATCGGGCTGGAGGTCGAGCAGTCCCTGTACTGCTTGCGAGGCACGGGTGCGGACGATGAGGCTGGTGTACTCCGAGAGGACGTGGTAAGCGGTGATGAAGACGGAGACAGCGAAGAAGTGGACGGTCGGGAAGCTCGGAAAGACGAACAGGCCGAGAAAGCCGCCGAGTAAACCAGCGAAAGCACCCGCTTCGAGTAGGACGTGCTGGTTGAAGATGCGCCGCCGAAGGCTTTGATGGGCTTTCTCGATGATGTACCGACCCGGCCCAAACATCGTTCCCAGTGCCAATCCGAGCGTGAAGAGATCCATCACGAGTGACTCCGACTCGAACCGTCCCATCACGAAAATCATCCATAGCATCAGGGCCGCCGTGATAATAGAGGCCCCGCCAGCGAGTAGCAGTCGCCGCTTCCCATCGGCGAGTTCGTCCTGTTGCTCTTCGAAGCGTTTCTGCTTGTCGGGGTCGCGGATGGTATAGCCGAGGTCGCGGAGCGTATCCTTCAACTGCACCTCAGTGAGTTGTTTGTCGTCGTATTGGACGAGGACTTCTTCGTGGGCAAGGCTGACATCGACATCCTCGACACCAGGCGTCCTATCGTAGGCCTTGCGGATGCTCTCGGCGCAGAACGAGCAGGACATCCCGCCGACGTTGAATCGCTCCCGTGTCGTCCCCATATCACATTCACCTTGGCCAGGAACGCCGATAATCGTTACGACAAACATTATAGCGGTACTCAATATTTAATACCAATGAGTAATTCTGTGGCGTTACTCTTACTATCGTTGTGGGCCCATCTGTTAGCAGGATGGCCCTGCTTGAATCCGATGTTCCGATCCGAGAGGTCGTGACGACCGACCCGGAGAAAGCGAAAGCTCTGGAGAACGATGTACGCGCAAAAGTTCTTGATATGCTCGTTGATGAGAAAATGACGATTGGAGCTATTCGGGAGGAATTAGCACGACGTGGCGAGGAGAAGGCTGAAACGACGGTACGCCACCATGTGAACGTCCTCAAGGATGCTGGGATGGTGGAAATCGCTCGATTGGAGGAAGCCGGCGGCGGGACGCGGAAATTCTACAAGTCGAATACGCGCATCTTCTCTTACGACCTCCCTGACAACGCCGACGAGACGCTCTCACCGGCCCAGACGACCGCAACGAAAGAACTGGCGTCCCTCGTTGAGACACTGTACGCCGAACACGGCGACGAAATCGAGGCGGTTGCCCGAGAGATGAAGCCGTGCGAGTACTGCGAGACCCAGCACTATGAGGAGTTCATTCTCCGCGAACTGCTTAACCGTAGTCTCATTGAGTTGAGCGAGGATGGTACGTTGGATGATCTGCTCTGATCGGCCACGATAGAAGCGTCGGGATCGACTCAACTCACGTGATACACCTTGGTTTCCACTCCGAGATATAGTGATTTCGGCGACTGCTTGGGACGTTAGAGACACCGCCCGACTACCCCCAACATCACCAGACCACTCGCTTCTTTATCAGGAGCCGTCACGCCGGGCGTCACCGCTCCCCCGGAACCCCGACGGCCTCGACGAACGCCTCGCCGGCGAGGTCACACAGGTATGCGGGTTTGAACTGCATGTTGTTCCGCCCCTCGGTCACCGTGAACCGGTCGGCGAACGCC
>CAYSJP010000065.1:0-10046 GCA_964431395.1 uncultured Halobacteriales archaeon | reverse complement strand
CACATCACGGAGGTGTCGGGCACGGGTGTCCCGATCCCGGGTAACGACGTCGACACCGACCAGATCCTGCCGGCGCGGTTCATGAAGGAGGTCACCTTCGACAACATGGCGGACTACCTCTTTTACGACGCCCGCCGCGACGAGGACGGCGCGTTCAACGACCACCCCCTCAACCGCTTCGAGGGCGCGAACATCGCCGTCGTCAACAAGAACTTCGGCTGTGGCTCCTCCCGCGAACACGCCCCCCAGGCGATGATGCGCTGGGGGATCGACGGCGTCGTCGGCGAGTCCTTCGCCGAGATCTTCGCCGACAACTGCAAGTCGCTGGGCATCCCCGCCGCCACCGCCGACATGGGGACCGTCACCACCCTCCAGGAGTGGATCGAGGAGCATCCGGACGGCGAGATCGAGATCGACGTCGAGGCCGAGACGGTCACCTACGGCGGGAAAACCGTCGACGTCGACGTCGACGACGCGATGCAAGAAGCCCTCGTGGATGGAATCTGGGACACGACGGCGCTGATGTACGGCAACATGAGCAAGGTCGAGGAGACGGCCGCGAACCTGGCGTACGTCGACCGCGGGGACTGACCGGCGGTCCTTCTGACTCGAACGGTTCCACCCTTCCGAGGCGGTCGTGGTATCACCCCGGAACGCGCCGACCGGAACCGCCCCCCGCGACGGTCCGAGCGAGGACCCCCGCGACCGGGAAATATACAAACGACGATTCCATTCCGTGTAACATGGCAACGGGCCGCCGAACGTTCGCAGGACCCACGCCCCGGGTACGACTCGCGAGGCTCGGCTCCGGGTCACGGCGTCCGGTGGCCACCCCCCCGATCCGGCTCGTCGGGAGCGACTTCCGATCCCGGTTCACGGGTTGTGGGGGTCAGGCATGAGTAGCGGCACCGCGTCGTGGCTATCCGGGAGCGAGTCCGATTTCACCCCGCTCGGGGGGTCACGACCCTCCGCGTTTCGGGTCCTCGCGCTCCTGTCGGGGGTCGGTCTCATCTGGTCGTTCGTCTCCGTGTTCTACTACCTGGCGAACATCGGCGGGGACGTCGAGCCGCTGTTGTGGGGGACCGCGTTCGCGCTCGTCGCCGGGACCGTCGCCGCACGCTTCGTCCCCGTGCGTGTCGGGCTCGGCGTCGGCGCCGCGGCGCTGGTCGCGGGCGTCGGTACGTACCTGCTGTCGGTGCCGACGGTCCTCGCGAAGGCCGCGACCGTCGATTTCGTGGTCGAACTCTCGGTGTACCTCACCGGAATCCCGGTGATAAATTTCCTGGAGGTGGGCCTGTGGGCGGCGACGGTGTCACCGGCACCGGCCTTCGCCTGCTGGTATCTCATGCTGCGCCGGCGGTACGACCTCGCGGCGCTGGCGGGCGGCCTCGCGCTCGGGTTTCTCACCCTCACCACCGACGCCGCCGCCGCCGGCACGAACACGACGCTGATCGGTAGCCTGAGCCTGCTCGGCATGCTCGCTTTCGGAGGACTGGAGAAGGCCGACGGCACCTGGCACCAGGTCGAACGGGTCGCCCTGGTCGGGCTTCTCGGCCTCGTCGCCGCCCGACTGGTCACGGCCTCGGGGAACGCGGCCGGCACGCTCCCGGCCAGCGGCGGCCGCCCGACGCTCGAGGCCTCCCTGATCAACAACGACGAGAGCGTGGCCATCCAGGGCAGCATCACCCTCTCCCCGGAGGTCCGCTTCTCCGTGGAGGCGAGCGAGACTGCCTACTGGCGCGTCGGTGGCCACGACCGCTACACCGGCAACGCCTGGATCAGGACGGGGTCCTCCCGCCCGTACGAGGGCACGCTGGGCAACCCCGTCGGTCGGAGCCGCCGGGTCACACAGCGCTACGAGATCCGGGAGGACAGCCTGGCGCTGCCCGCGGCCTGGAAGCCGACGGACATCGACGGCGAGGTCGGGGGATACGCCCGCGTCACCAGCCTCGGCGGGTTCCGGCCGGACGCCTCGGAGACCGTCGAGGAAGGAACGGAGTACACCGTCGTGAGCGAGGTTCCGGCGGCGTCGGTCGACGATCTCCGGGACGCCGGCAGCGACTATCCCGACGCCGTCGTCGACCGGTACCTGGAGCTCCCCGACAGCACGCCCGACCGGGTCGGCGAGCGCGCGGCCGCGATCGCCGGCGACGCCGAAACGCCCTTCGGGGCCGTCTCGGCGGTCGAGCGGTGGCTGGAGGCGAACAAGGGCTACTCGCTGGACATCGATCGCCCGAACGGCGACATCGTCGACGGCTTTCTCTTCTCGATGTCGGAGGGGTACTGCGTGTACTTCGCGACCGCCATGGTCGTCATGCTCCGGACTCTCGGGATCCCCGCACGGTTCGTCACCGGGTACACCACGGGTCAGGAGATCGATGCCGGGGAGTGGCTCGTCCGCGGGTACAACTCACACGCCTGGGTCGAGGTGTTCTTCCCCGGCATCGGGTGGGTCCCGTTCGATCCGACCCCCGGATCGTCCCGTCGCGAGGCCCGCGACGAGGCACTCGAACGGGCGCGACGGGGGAACGCCGGCAACGTCGACGTCCCCGGGAGCCAGCCGACGGCGACGCCGACCCCCACGGATTCGCCGACGCCCACGGAGTCGCCGACGCCCACGGAGTCGCCGACGACGGACCCGCCGTCCACGAACACGACCACGACCGACGCGACGCCCACCGCCACGAACCGGTCGGCCGGAACGCCGTCGGAACTCCCCCCGGGCGGCGGCGGTGACCCGTCGACCCCCGGCGGGGACCTGACACCACCGCCGGGCGGGAGCCCGATCGGCAACGCGACCGTCAGCGGGACGCCGAACGGGACGGTCACGCCTGATCCGGGCGACGGCGGCGGCATCCCACGGGTGTTCTCCGACCGCGACCGCGTAACGATCCTGGGCGGCGTCGCCGCACTCGCCCTCGGCGTCCACCACTTCGACGCGGTCGACCGGGTCTCCCGGGAGCTGTGGCTGCGTGGTCAGGAGCCCACCGACTCCCCGACGGCGGACGTCGAGCGGGCGTTCGCCCGCGTCGAGTACCTGCTCGGGCGGCGCTACCGCGAGCGCGGGAGCGAGGAGACGCCCCGGCAGTACCTCGACGAGATCCGCGTCACGGACAGCCGCGTCCGCCGTCTCGCCGCCATCTACGAGCGGGCCCACTACGGGGGCGAGGTGACCCGCGAGGACGCCGACGGGGCGATCGAGCTCGCCGACGACGTCATCGAGGGCTCCTGACCGCGGTTTAGGCCCGCCAAAAACATAGTCGAGTTGACAAATCTTATGTCGCGGTGGTCACAAGTCCCGACATGGTCGCCGCCGGGGACCTCGCGTTCGTGTTCGTCGCGGGGCTCATCACCGCGCTCGCGACGGGGATCGGTGCCCTGCCGTTCTTTCTCGTCGAGGACATCGGCGACCGGTGGAACGTCGCCCTCTGGGGGCTCGCGTCGGGGATCATGGTCTCGGCGTCGCTGTTCGGGCTCCTGTTCGAGGGAGTCGGCAGCGCCGGTGGCCGGGTCGACTACCTCCTGATCGTCGCCGGGATGGGCGCCGGCGTCCTGCTGGTGGTCGTCGGCCACGACGTCGTCGCGGACGCCGACATCGATCCACGGACCTACGAGGAGGCCGACTTCAAGAAGCTCGTGCTCATCCTCGGGGTGCTCACGGTCCACAGTTTCCCGGAGGGGATCGCGGTCGGCGTCTCCTTCGCCGACCTCAATCTCGCCGGCGCCGACGGGATCCCCCTGTTCGGCGCGACGGTGCCCGCCCTCGCGGTGTTCATGACCATCGCCATCTCGATCCACAACGTGCCCGAGGGCGTCGCGATCTCGATTCCGCTGCGGGCGATGGGCGTGAGCGAGCACCGGATGGTGTGGTGGGCGGTTTTCTCCAGTCTCCCACAGCCGATCGGCGCCGTCATCGCCTTCTACTTCGTGCGGGCGGCCCGTGAGTTTCTCCCCGTTGGCTTTGGCTTTGCCGCGGGCGCGATGATCTACCTCGTCGCCACGGAGTTCGTCCCGGAGGCGCTCGAGACGGGCGAATCCCTCCCAGGTGGCGGGAAGCGCGAACTCGTCGGCGGGGCGACGGCCGGGTTCCTCCTGATGGTGCCGCTGGCGGTGATCTGACCACCGCCACCCGGCCCCGACCGATCGCGGATGACAATCTCTTTCGTCCCGCCGGGCCCATGCCCGGCCATGAGCGATATCACCGAGAAACGCGTCTACGGCGACGACGCCGGGGCCACGGAGGTGGTCGTCGCCGCCGGGATCGGCGTCGTCTCGGTCTCGGTGTCGGCCGGCCGCATCGGCCGGTTCGGCGTCGCCCACCGGTGCTCACCGCGTGACGTCGCCGCCGCCGACGACCGCCTCGCGGTCGCGACCGCGGAGGACGTGCTCCTCCGGCGGGAGGGGGAGTTCACGCCCGCCGGGTTCGGCCCGGCAGTCGCGGTCGGCACGCACGAGGGCGCCGTCCTCGCGGCAGACGACGACGGCCGGATCGCGCGCCACGACCACGACGCGGACGGGTGGAGTGATACGGACGCCCTCGACGCGGACGGGTGGACCGACGTTGACACCCTCGACGCGCGGGTCCGGGCGATCGACGGGCCATTGCTCGCAACCGATGCCGGGGTGTACCGGGTCGGAGGCGACGACGCCGCGATCCGGCCCGCCGGGCTGGATGCGGCGACCGACGTCGCCGCCGCCGGGCCCTACGCGGCGACCGACGGGGGGCTGTACACCCTCGGGAACGGCTGGATGCGGGCGATCGAGGCCCCCATCGAGACCGTCGCCGCCGCCTCCCGCGAACACGCCTACGCCGTCGGCGGGAGGCTCTATGGATATCACGACGGGGACTGGCGGGTCGTCGACCTCCCGGCCGGCCGGCCCGTCGCGGACGTCGCCGTCGAGGAGCGCGCCTACGCCATCTCGGAGGGCGGGACGCTGTTGGCGGGTCCCGACTGGCGGTCGCGGTCTCTCGGAGTCGCCGACGTCGCCGGCATCGCGGTCGCCTGATACTGGCTGTTGTAGCGTGTTACCGCTCCGACCGCCCGCGTCGGGCGGTCGATGCGGTAGTTGCCTACGACAGTCATTGTGGCTCGGGCGACCTCCGGCGGAACCGAAAACCCGTTTACCCGCCGGGGAGACGTCCGGGTATGATCGTCAGCGGATCCGCCTCCCAGTCGCTCGGGGCCGCGCTCGCGGCTCGGACGGGCGAGGACCTCGCCTCCGTCTCCTTTCGGTCGTTCCCCGACGGCGAGCTTCTCGCGGCCGCCCCCGGATTCTCGGGCGAGCGCGCCGTGGTCGTCGCGGCGACGACGGACAGCGACGCCCACCTCGAACTCCTCCAGCTCCAGGATGCCGTCCGGCAGGCCGGCGCCTCCGAGGTCGTCACCGTCCTGCCGTACATGGGCTACGCCCGCCAGGACGACGCCTACGCCCCCGGCGAGGGGGAGACGGCGGGGTACCCCGTCTCCGCCCGCGCCGTCGCCCGCGCCGTGAGCACCGGCACCGATCGCGTCGTCCTCGTCAACCCCCACGAGGCCGACGTGGCGGACTTCTTCGAGGTGCCCACCACGGTCGTCGACGCCTCCGACCGTCTCGCCGAACCGCTCCCGGCCGAGCTCACCGATCCCCTGTTCCTCTCGCCCGACGCCGGCGCGATCGACCTCGCCGTGAGCGTCAGGGACGCCCACGGGCGCGGCGCGGTCGACCACTTCGAGAAGACCCGCCACTCCGGCAGCGAGGTGTCGGTCGTCCCCAGCGATGCCGCCGTGACCGACCGGGACGTGGTCGTCGTCGACGACATCGTCGCCACCGGATCGACGATGAGCGAGTCGGTGAACGTGCTGATCGGGCGCGGTGCCGACCGGGTGTTCGTCGCCTGTGTCCACCCCGTGCTAGCGGGGAACGCACGGACGGAACTCGCCCACGCCGGCGTCGAGGCGGTCTACGCCACCGACACCATCGAGCGCGCCGTGAGCGAGGTGTCCGTCGCGCCCGCGATCGCCGACGTGCTGTAGGCGGGTTTCGGGATCGGCTGACTGACGACCGAACAGGCCGGCGGTCCGGACGGTGGTTTGATCGTGACGTCCTGATCAGACCTCGTCCCGATCAGGCGTCGACCGTCTCGAGTGGCTTGACCGTGAACCGCATCGTCACGCCCTCCACGTCCCATTCGTCGTCGTACCCCTCGTCCACCTCCGTGAGTTCCCTCGCCCGGACCTCCTCCGCGATCAGGTCCTCGTGCTCGGAAACGAGTCGCCCGACCTTCTCGTCGAAAATCTCGATGTCCAGGTGGATCTCCTGGTCCATCTCCAGATCCAGGTCCTTGCGCATCTCCTGGACGCGCCGGATCACCTCGCGGGCGTAGCCCTCGGACTCGATGTCCTCGGTCAGCGCGGTGTCGACGTACACCGTCCCGCCCCCGAAGTCGGCGCCGGCGATGTCCGCGGGGAGGTCCTCGACGAAGGTGACCATCTCCTCCGTGAGGTCGACCGACTCGCCGATCGCGTCCTCGACCGCCGCCTCGAGCGCGCCGATGTCCCGCGATTCGACCGTCGCGCCGTTGAGCGCCTGCATGATCCCGCCGGCGGCGTCGCCGAAGGCGGGCCCGAGTTCGCTCATGTCCGCCGCCGCCGAGTACCGGAGCTCGCTCCACCGGTCGCCGGGCTCGACGGTGACGACCTCGCGGGCGTTCAGCCGATCCTCCAGGAGTTCCCCGTGTGCCTCGACGGCGCGGACGGCGTCCTCGTCGTCGGCGTCGACGACGACCCGGCTGACGGGCCAGCGCAGCTTGCGCCCGGCCTGCTGGCGGGCGTTCGACCCCGCCTCCTCGATGGCGCGGACCGACGCGATACGATCCTCCAGGGCCGGGTCGCGCAGCCGCTCCTCCGCTTCGGGCCAGTCACACATGTGGACCGTCGGATGCCCGGCGTCCCCGGTGAGGTGGCCGTACACCTCCTCGGAGACGAACGGCGCGAACGGGGCGATCAGGGCGACGATTTCCCGGAGGACGCGATGGAGCGTCGCGTAGGCGGCCCGCTTGGACTCGGAGTCCGTCTCCTCCCACACCCGGTCGCGCACGAGCTGGACGTAGTACCGCGAGACGTCCTCGACGACGAAAGTGAGCACCGCGTCGACGGCGACGTCGTTCTCGAAGGTCTCCATCGCGTCGGTGGCCTCCGCTTTCACCGCCTGCAGCCGCGAGAGCAGCCACTCGTCCTCCGTCTGGAGGTCCACGTCGCGGATTCCCGTCTCCGTCGGGTCGAATCCGTCGGCGCGCATGTACGGCAGCGGGAACCGGAACACGTTCCAGAGGATGTTGATCCGCCGTTGCATCTCGGCGGTCTCGTCCCACGAGAAGTTCATGTCCGTGCCCTGCGGGTTCGTCGAGAGCAGGAACAGCCGCATCGGGTCGCGGCCGTACTCCTCGATCACCTCGTTGGGGTCGACGAAGATCCCCTTCGATTTGGACATGCCACGGCCGTCGGGCATGTTGGCGTACCCGTGCATCAACACCGTATCGTAGGGGATCTCGCCGATCGCGGCCCCGCCCATTCCTAGCTGTGACCAGAACCACCCGCGGGTCTGGTCGTGGGCCTCCATGATGAGGTCGGCCGGCCACAGCTCCTCGAAGCGCTCCTCCTCCTCGGGGTAATCCAGCGTTCCCCACGTGGCCACCGAGGAGTCCAGCCACACGTCGAACACGTCGGGTACCCGGGTGTAGGTGCGGCCGTCCTCGGTGATGGTGAGGTCGTCGACGGTGTCCTTGTGGAGGTCGACGCCGCCGGGATCGACGTCCCCGTCGACGCGTTCGGCCAGCTCCTCGCGGTCGCCGAGCACGATCGCGTCCTCCATGGAGCCGTCCCAGTCCACCGGGTTGCCCTCGGCGTCCTCCTCGGGCGTCCAGATCGGGATCGGGATCCCCCAGTAGCGCTGCCGGGAGACGTTCCAGTCGGGCGCCTCCTCGACGAAGTCCTGAAAACGGTTGTCCCGGGCCCACTCGGGGTACCACTCCGAGTCCCCGATCAACTCGAGGAGTTCCTCTTTGATGTCGGTGATCGTGATGAACCACTGGTCGGTGACGATCCTGACGATGTCGGTGTCACAGCGCCAGCACTGCCCCTCGCCTTCGACGAGGTGGTTCGGGTCGTGTGCGAGGAGCAGGCCCGCGGATTCGAGGTCGGCGATCACGTCGTCGTTCGCGTCCCGGACGAACTGCCCGGCGTACGCGCCACCCGCGTCGGTGAACCGCCCGTCGCCGCCGACCGGCGAGAACGCGGGAAGCCCGAGCTCTTGCCCGCGCTCGAAGTCCTCCTCGCCGTGCCCGGGCGCGGAGTGGACGAGGCCCGTCTTGTCCGTCGCGTCGGCGTAGTCGGCCTCGTACACCTCGTGGACGCCCTCGCCGGTCACGTGGTCGGGCACCTGCTCGTCGAGCGGGTAGTCGTAGCGCCAGCCGACCAGCTCCGAGCCCGCACGTTCCTCGACCACCTCGTAGTCCTCGTACTGGCCGGCGCGCAGCGTCTCCTCTAACCCCGCCCGCGAGACGTACAGCCGGTTGGTCTCGCCGTCCCGTTCGGCGTCGACGCCAACGTACTCCGCGTCGCCGTCGACCGCGACGAACGTGTTCGCGGGGAGCGTCCACGGCGTCGTCGTCCAGACCACGAGCGACCCCTCGCGCTCCGCGAGCGGGAGTCGGACGTGGATCGCGGGCTTGTGGACGTCGTGACGCTCGACCTCGTTGTTGGCGATGGCGGTCTCACACCGCGGGCACTGATTGACCGCGCGCTTGCCGCGCTCGACGAGGCCCCGCTCTGCGACGCGCTGGAACGCCCACCACGCCGCCTCCATATACTCCGGCGTGATCGTCTGGTAGGGATCGTCCCAGTCCATCCACGCGCCGATGGACTGGAAGTCCGCGTCCATCTTCCGGCGGTTCTCCAGCGCGAACTCCTTGCACTCGTCGATGAACGACTCGACGCCGAACGCCTCGATGTCTTTCTTCGAGTCGAAGCCGAGCTCCTCCTCCACCTTCACCTCGATGGGCAGGCCGTGCATGTCGTATCCTGGCCGGTCGTAGACATCGTAGCCCGCCATCCGCTTCTGCCGGAGGATGGCGTCCTTCAGCGTCTTGTTCCACGCCGTTCCGAGGTGCATCTGCCCGGAGGTGTACGGCGGCCCGTCGACAAAGAAAAAGTCCGGGTCGTCTCGGTGTGCGTCTTTCGCCGCCTCGTAGGCGTCTGCCTCCTCCCAGTACTCGGTGACCCGTGGCTCGACCGCCGACGGGTCGTACTGCGTCGGGACCTCGTCCGGGTCCTCGTCCGCGTTCATACACAGGGGTCCGGGTCGGCGCTAAAGAAGCCGACGGAGTCACGGGGGCGACGTCGGTCGCGCGCCGCGCCCGCCGGCCACGTTCACTCGTGACAGTACGGTTATGAGCATGGACCACGTAATTCAACGCCCATGTTCCTCCGATTCGTGGCCCTCGCCGTCGGGCTGCTCGAACTGGTTGCCCCGCACACGCTCGTCGATTTCTGGGTGTCGCTCGCGACCACCGACGAGAGTGACGCCGACCTCCGGTCGTGGGTGTACACCGCCGCGCGCGTCGAAGGCGCGCTGTTGGTCCTGTGGGCGCTCCGGTCGCGCGGGCCCGACGGGAGCGCGGACGAGTGAACTACCCCACCCTACTCGCTCACGGCTGAGGCCGTTCGCTGCTTGAGGGTCGGGCTTCCTGCTTCCACGACGCGCTTTGCAGATACAGACGTATCCACAGGGAGCGCAGTCTCCTCAGGCGTTAACGAGAGCGGAGCTCTCGTTCGCACATCAGAATCGCTCCGCGATTCTGAGGACGTTCCTTCGGAGTGTCCCACTCCTACCTCTTGGAGACCGCGAGAGAGGATGTTCCACGCCGCGTTCGCGTCCCTGTCTGCCTCGAAACCGCAGGCAGGACAGGCGTGTTCACGGACCCACAGCGGCTTGTCGGTCGAAACACTGCAGACGGCGCACTCTTTGGTCGCCCCTCTCGGGTTGACCGCGATGAAGTGTGTCCCCTC
>CAYSJP010000064.1:0-10060 GCA_964431395.1 uncultured Halobacteriales archaeon | reverse complement strand
GAGGCCAGCGCCTGCTGTTCGGCCTTCTTGTCGATGTCGAGCTGGAGTTCGATCTGCTCGCGCCAGTACTCCGTCCGGAACCGGGGGTCCTCCAGTTCGTTCTCCAGGGCGTTCCGGTCCGAATCCGAGAGGGGATCGGTCGGGAGGTCGTAGGCCACGATGTCGGCCGGCTGGATGCCGATGAACTGCGCGGCGGGCGTCGCGAGGTACTCCGAGAGGTGTGCGGACTTGATCGAGCCGTACGCCACGGAGCTGAAGATGCGGTACGACCAGGGGTCGCCGTCGGTGAAGACGGTTATCGGCAGGTCGAGTTCGTCGTGGAGGCGCTTCGTGAGCCGCCGGGTCGCGCGCGCCGGCTGGCCCTTGAGGTGGACGATCACGACGTCGTGCTCTTCGTCGAACCCGTTTTCCACGAGGCGATCCCGCATCCCGCCCGTCTCGACCGCGAGGACGAAGTCGGCGTCACTGGAGAGAAACTGGATCTGGTCCGGGTTGTTGGGGATCTGGTACCCCCCCTCGCCGACGTCCTTCTGGCAGTGGATCTCGCGTTCGCCCCGGCGGGTCTGTTCGAGGATCTCGATGGGTCCGATCACGGTCGCGCCCGACTCCTCGGGGCGCATGTGGAAGTCCTCGCGTTTCACCTCCGAGACGATCTCCAGGTCCTCGATGAGCTGGTTGGACTCGTCCTGGTCGTTGAACTGTGCCTCCTCCTCGTCCCAGCTCTCCGAGAGGTAGTACAGCTCCCGCAGCGTCGAGGAGCGGCCCTCGTCGAGCTGGTTCGCGAGGAACTCGATGGTGTAGGCGGCCTTCAGGAGCTTGCGCGCGCCGCTGACCGTGTTCGCGGACCGTGTCGTCTCCCGGTCGCCGTACACCCACACGTCGGCGTCCTCGTCGTACTCGATGTTGGACTTGCTGCGGGTCGGCAGCGACATCCGCGGGATCTCCCCGCCCTCGAACTGGTCGTAGATCTCGGCGGCGAGGTCGATCAGCTGTTCGCGGGCCTTCTCGTCTTGGACGGGCGTGTCCGTGCTCATGCGTTCACCGTCAGTTTCTCCCGTTCGAGCCCGTCGACGGTCACGTCGACGTCGGCGTCACCGTCGACCCGGTAGGTGAGCGTCGCCTCCTCGCCGGCACCGACCTCGGGGTCCCACTTCACGTACCACTCCCCGTCCATCTCGACCGGCGTCCCGTCCGAGAGCTCCGCCGGCTCGGCGGAGACGATCTCGGTCACGTCGAGATCGACGCCGGCGTTCGTGTTGTTCTCGACGGTCAGCTCGATCCGTCCGTTCTCCCGACCCCGAGAGACGAGCACGTTGTTCATGATCCGTGCGAGCGCGGCGTCGACGTCGGGCTCTTCGCGCTCCGTGACGGCGGCCAGCTTCTCGCCCATCGTCGGGAGGATGTCGGCGATCACGGTCTGTTTGCGCCGGCGCTTCTCCAGGGACCGGCGCCGCTTGAGGTGGGATTTGAGATCCCGGGCGGCCTCCCTGACCGCGAGCTCGATCTCCTTCTCGATCGCCGGGATGTTCGCGACGGCGTCCTTGGACTCGCTGGTGAAGGGGACGTTCGTCGAGGCGACGTGGACCAGCAGGACCACGGGACCGCCGGGCATCCCGCTGCCGCCGGGCTGGTCGAGTTCGTAGTTGCGCCAGTCGATCCCCCGGATCACGTCCGTGATCGCACACGCCCCGCGCTGGTACACCAGTGGAACCCGGTTCGCGAACCGCATCAGGTCGGCCTCGCCGTTCTGTAGTTCACCCCCGTAGGCGATTCCGGCCTCGACGATGAAGGGGTCGCCGCCGTGAACCTCGGCGTCGCGGGTCTCGGCGGCGTAGAAGTCCGCGTCGAACTCCTTGCGGAGCCCCTCCTCGATCAGCTCCGCACGGATCGGCGAGAGGCAGTCGGTCGGTGGGGCCATCACGTCGATCGACCGCATGGCGTCGACGAAGTCGGCGGCCGCGTCGCGGTCCCCGGCGACGGTGCCGACCTTCGGGAGCTCCTCGGGAACGGTCACCATGGCGGACCAGAGCGCACTCGTCACGTTTTCCCGGGCCGTATCACCGAACGTGGCGTCGTCGCGCTCCTCGGTCATGTCGGCGGCGCGGTCGACGAACGCCCGCACCGTCTGGCGGGTCGCGCGGTCCCGATCGGCCCCGTCGAACTTCGAGGCGAGCCGGTCGGTGAACGCCCGGACGACCGGATCGTCCTTGCGGTCGGTCGTGACCGAGTCGACCAGCTCGTACAGCCGGCCGGCGCGGTCGGCGGTGAGCGCTTCCCAGGCCGCCGCCGTCGACTTCTCCCGCACTGTGGCGCCGAACGTCGTGTCGAACTCCGTCTCGATGGCGCCGGCCACGTCCCCGATGATCTCCCGGAGAGTGGAACGTGTCACCGGGGCGTCGGCGCCGACCCGGTCGGCCACCCGATCCGCGAACGCCGCCGTCGCCTCGGCGGACTTGTTCGCGACCGCGTCGACGACCGCGGCCTCGAGGTCTGGATCCTTCGTCGCCCGCGGCGGGAACCACCCCATCTCGCGGCCGAAGTACTGGTCCCGGAACGCGTCGAGAATGTCGTCGGCCGTCTTGCCGCCGACCCGGGTGAACTCCTCCTGGAGGAACCCCGATAGCGAGTACGAGTCCGACCCCTCGAGCATCTTGATCACGGTCCCGAGTTCGACGCCGTGGGGGTGGGGACGGATCTCCTCGGTCTCCGCGGGGAGTTCGTCCGTGGCGCGGTCGAACTTGAACTCGGCGTCGGGCTCGACCAGCTCGATCCGGGCGTGGGGGTTGACGACCGCCGTGTGGGTGATGTAGTCGTGGAGCTGGCGCCGGGCGCGCATGTTCGCCTCCATCCGGAGCTCGATTCGCGTGCCGTGCGGTCGTTCCCAGGTCGTGGTGTCGTCGGTCTTGATGTCGGGCTCGTTGTTCTCGGTGTCGATGATCAGCTCGAAGTACCGGGCGGTGTCCCGGGAGGGCGTGCGACTCGTGATCTTCGCCGGCGTGCCCGAGGTGAGCTGTGCGTACATCACCGCCGCCGAGATCCCGATGCCCTGTTGACCGCGCGCCTGAGCCCTGGCCCCGAACCGGGAGCCGTACAGCAGTTTTCCGAAGATGTTCGGGATCTGTTCTTTGGTTATTCCCGGCCCGTTGTCCTCGACGATCAGCGTGTAGTAGCCCCGTTCTTCCTTGATCTCGACGTAGATGTCGGGGAGAAAACCGGCCTCCTCCGTGGCGTCGAGAGCGTTATCCACGGCTTCCTTGACTGCCGTCACGAGCGCCCGGGCCTCCGAGTCGAACCCGAGCATCTGTTTGTTCTTCTCGAAGAACTCGGCGATGGAGATCTGGCGCTGGCTCTCGGCCAGTTCGTCCGCGATGTCTCCCTCCCCGAGGGTGGACTGAAGCCCCATCTCTGTGGTTTCCTACCGATGGCGGGGTTAAAACGTCACCGGTGCCACGGTGGAAGTAAACGCCGTCCGTCGGATCCGTCGCCCCCGGCTCCGGGAAACGGGTGGGCCGGCCCCGCCTGACCCGCGTCATGTGTAACCCCGTCTGATAATGACTCGTGTAGGCATGACGTCCAAAGTGCACGCGCCCGCGCGCACATGCACAGTTTTAATACCGATGGGGAGCTAATAATGGTAAGTTCTTATGTCCGATCAGAGCGAGTACGGAGCCGGACAGATCAAGGTTCTCGAAGGGCTCGATGCGGTCCGTAAGCGTCCGGCGATGTACATCGGGTCGACGGAAGCACGGGGGCTTCACCACCTCGTCGAGGAGGTCGTCGACAACTCCATCGACGAGGCGATGGCCGGCTACTGTGACGATATCGACGTCAGGTTGAACGAGGACGGCTCCGTGACCGTCGAGGACGACGGCCGGGGGATCCCCGTCGACACGCACGCGGAGTACGGCCGCCCGGCGGTCGAGGTCATCCTGACGACGCTACACGCCGGGGGGAAGTTCGACAAGGAGTCCTACCAGGTTTCGGGGGGGCTCCACGGCGTCGGCGTCTCGGTCGTGAACGCCCTCTCGAAGCGCTTCGAGGTCGAAGTACGAAGGAACGGCGGGGTCTGGCGGGAGTCCTTCGAGCGTGGCGTCCCCGGCGGGCTCGAACGCGTCGGCGACCTGGACGGCGAGACGGGGACGAAGATCACCTTCCATCCCGACGACGAGATCTTCGACACCACGGTGTTCGATCACTCGACGCTCGCCTCCCGGCTGCGCGAACTCGCATTCCTCAATCCGGGGGTCCGGATCAGCATCGAGGACGAGCGCACCGGCGACGGCGACGTCTTCGAGTACGAGGGCGGGATCCGGGAGTTCGTCGAGTACCTGAACGAGTCGCGCAACCCGCTCCATTCGGACGTGATCTACCTCGAGGACGAGGTCGAGGACATCCGGGTCGAGGTTGCGATGCAGGCAACCGAGGATCTCCAGGGGTCGATCCACTCCTTCGCGAACAACATCAACACTCGCGAGGGCGGCGCCCACCTCACGGGGTTCAAGACCGCGCTGACGCGGTGTGTGAACGACTACGCGAGTGACAACGGCCTCCTCTCGGATCTCGAGGAGAACCTCGAGGGCGAGGACATCCGGGAGGGACTCACCGCCGTCATCTCGGTCAAGCACCCCGATCCGCAGTTCGAGGGCCAGACCAAAACCAAGCTGGGGAACTCCGAGGTGCGGGGCATCGTCGAGTCGGCGATGCACGAGGGCGTCTCGACGTACTTCGAGGAGAACCCGGACACGGCAGAGGCGGTCGTCGACAGGGCCGTCCAGGCCGCGAAGGCCCGCAAGGCGGCGAAGAAGGCCGAGGAACTCACCCGCCGGAAGAACGCCCTCCAGTCGACGGCGCTCCCCGGCAAGCTGGCGGACTGCCAGACCCGCGACCCCGAGGAGGCGGAGCTGTTCATCGCCGAGGGTGACTCCGCGGGCGGTAGCGCGAAGCAGGCCCGCGACCGCCGGTTTCAGGCCGTGCTCCCGATCAAGGGCAAGATCCTGAACGTCGAGAAACACCGGCTCGATCGCATCCTCGAGAACGACGAGATCCGGGCGATGATCCGCGCCATCGGCACCGGCATCGGCGACGAGTTCGACATCGACGATCTAAGATATGACAAAATATTGACTATGACCGACGCCGATGTCGATGGAGCCCATATCAGAACGCTTCTCCTGACGTTCTTCTATCGGCACATGCGCCCGCTGATCGAGCACGGTCACGTGTACGCGACGAAACCGCCACTGTACCGGATCAGGCATCGCGGGGAGACTCACGACGCCATGACCGACGAGGAGCGCGACCGAATCATCGAGGAGGTGTGTGACGGCAACCCCTCGCAGGTCCAGCGGTTCAAGGGGCTGGGCGAGATGAACCCCGAGCAGCTCTGGGAGACGACGATGAATCCGGAAAACCGGTATCTGAAACGCGTCCGTCTGGAGGACGCCGCCGAGGCCGACCGGATGTTCTCGGTCCTGATGGGTGATGCCGTCGAGCCGCGCAAGCGGTTCATCGAGGACCACGCCGACGAGGCCGACTGGGTGGACATCTGAGCAGGACAGACACGCACGATCCGATCATGACGCCACACACACCACCCACACACGATCCGATCATGACTCCCGACACACCACACACATGAGTTCAGACGTACCGGACACGCCGACGGACCTCGGAGAGCGTATCGACGACGTCCGCGTCGAGGACGAGATGGAGCAGTCCTACATCGACTACGCGATGAGCGTCATCGCCGGGCGTGCCCTGCCGGACGTCCGGGACGGCCTGAAGCCGGTTCACCGGCGCATCCTGTACGCGATGCACCGCTCGGGCGTCACGAGCGGGTCGGGCCACAGAAAGTCCTCGTCGGTCGTCGGCGAGACGATGGGGGATTTCCACCCGCACGGCGACTCGGCGATCTACGACACGCTCGTGCGGATGGCCCAGGACTTCTCGATGCGGTATCCGCTGATCGACGGCCAGGGCAACTTCGGCTCCGTCGACGGCGACCCGCCGGCCGCGATGCGCTACACGGAGACCCGGATGGCGCCGATCGCCGAGGAGTTCCTCGAGGACATCGACAAGGACACCGTCGACTTCGAGTCCAACTACGACGACCGACTGGAAGAGCCCACCGTCCTGCCCGCGAAGGTGCCGGGGCTGCTCGTGAACGGCTCCTCGGGGATCGCGGTCGGAATGAGCACGAACGTCCCGCCGCACGATCTGAGCGAGGTGGTCGAGGCGACGATCCACCTCATCGAGAACCCAGACTGTGACGTGATGGACCTCGTCCACCACCCCGAGAGTCCCGGCCCGATCAAGGGACCGGACTTCCCCACCGGCGCGACGATCGTCGGCCGTGACCCGGTCTACTCGGCCTACGAGACGGGCAGGGGGCGGGTCCGGGTCCGCGCCGACTACGACATCGAGGAGGGGGACCGCGGCGGCGACCGGATCGTCGTCAACGAGATTCCCTTCCAGGCGAACAAGTCGCGGATGGTCGAGAAGATCGCCGACTTCGTCAACGAGGGCGAGATCGAGGGGATTTCGGACCTCCGTGACGAGTCGGATCGAGACGGCATCCGGGTCGTGATCGACCTGAAGCGCAACGCGAACACGGAGGTCGTGGAGAACCAACTCCTCGAACGCGTCTTCGAGCGCACCTTCGGCGTCATCAACCTCGCGCTGGTCGACGGCCAGCCGGAGGTGCTGGACCTGAAGGAGACTCTCCAGCACTACATCGACCACCGCAAAGCCGTCGTCCGCCGGCGCTCGGAGTACGAACTCGGGGAGGCCGAGGATCGCGCCCACATCCTCGAAGGCCGGCTGAAGGCCCTGGAGAACGCCGACGCCGTCGTCGAGACCATTCAGGACGCCGCCGACAGGGACGCCGCGAAGGCCGCCCTCCAGGCGGAGTTCGACTTCTCGGAGGCACAGTCCGAGCACATCGTCCGGATGCAACTGGGCAGCCTCACTGCGATGGAGAGCGCGGAGATCGAGGCCGAGTACGAGGAGGTGGGCGACAGGATCGAGCGCCTGGAGGAGATCCTGGACGACGAGTCCGAACTCCTCGACGTCATCAGGGACGAACTCCGGGAGATCGAAGCCGAGTACGGCGACGAGCGCCGAACGACCATCGAGGAGGGCGCCGGCACGCGCCGCCGTGAGGATCTCATCCCCGAAGAGGACGTCGTCGTCGTCGTCACCGAGGAGGACTACGTCAAGCGCACGCCCCTCTCTCAGTTCCGCGCCCAGAACCGCGGGGGCAAGGGGATCATCGGCGCCGACCCCAAGGAGGGCGACCGCGTGTCGACGGTGTTCCAGGCCAACACCCACGACTACCTGCTCTGTTTCACGAACCACGGCCAGGTGTACCGGCTGAAAGTGTACGACGTCCCCGAGATGGGTCGGACGGCCCGGGGCACGTCGGCGGTGAACGTTCTCGACCTCGACGACGGCGAGGAGATCGAATCGGTCGTCGCGACTGACGACCTCGATGCGGGCGAGTACCTCACGACGGTCACCACGAACGGGTACGTCAAGCGCACTCCAGTCTCCGCCTTCGAGAACATCCTCTCGACGGGCATCATCGCGACGAAACTGGAGGACGGCGACGAGCTCACCGACGTCGTCATGACCGACGGGAGCCACGACCTCATCATCGCCACGCGCGACGGGATGTCGATCCGGTTCGACGAGGAGGAGGTCCGCTCGATGGGCCGCAACGCCCGCGGCGTCCACGGCATCGACCTCGAGGACGGCGACCGGGTCACCGGCGTCACCGCCGTCGGCGCCGACAGCAGGTGGACGCTCACGGTGACCAAGAACGGCTACGGAAAGCGCACCGATATCGACCAGTACCGCGTCCAGTCGCGCAACGGCAAGGGTCTGATAGACATCAAAACCGACGACCGCAACGGGCACGTATGCTCGATCGAGACGGTGTGTCCCGGCGACCACCTCGTCGCGATGACCGAAGCCGGGCAGATCATGCGAACGCCGGTCGAGGACGTCTCCGTCGTCGGCCGGAACACCATGGGCGTGATCGTCATGTCGATAGAGTCCGAGGACCGCCTGGCGAACGTCGACGTCGTTCCATCGACGGTCACCGAGCGGAACGACTCCGAAACGGACGAGGCGTGATGATGACTCGTGTAGCCGATTACCGCTTCGGCGATCGTACGGAAGCGAAATCTTCATAATCGATTGGTCGAAAGATCTGCGTGCTACTGTAACACACGGGAATCCGTGACCTCTTCCCGATCATCACTGACGGGGGTACACCAGTCCACCGGGAGTGTCACGAGTGTGGCCGGAACCTGCCCGTCGAGGCCAACCACTGTCCGGTGTGTGATCGCGAGCACGTGCACTACGAGGTGTAGTGAGCAAACGGACGTGACAGCGCCGACCACCCTCGGGTGGTCGCGAGGATGAGATCATCATGAGTAAACAGACCGAGCCACGGAGTCAACGGATCGAGCCGGCGGCCGAATCACGCAGCAACTACGACTACCAGGGTCCGGAGGTCGAACGGCCGGACCTTCTGGCGGATCTCGAGGAACGTGTCGCGGGGGACGTCCGGTTTGACACCTACACGAGGGAGTTGTACGCGACCGACGCCAGCGCGTACGAACAGCTCCCCATCGGGGTGGTATCGCCGGAATCGACCGACGACGTCGCGGCCGCGGTGGAGTACTGCGCCGAGGAGGGGATCCCGGTTCTCCCCCGGGGTGGCGGAACCAGCCTCGCGGGTCAGGCGGTCAACGAGGCGGTCGTCCTCGATTTCAAGCAACACATGAACGAGTTCCTGGGGTCCGACCCCGGGACCGAGACCGCACGCGCCCAGCCGGGCATCACGCTGGCCCGGCTCAACGATCACCTGGAGCCCCACGGCCTGAAGTTCGCGCCCGACCCCGCGTGGGGCGACAAGTCCGTCCTCGGTGGCGCCATCGGCAACAACACCACCGGTGCCCACTCGCTGAAGTACGGCAAGACCGACGCCTACATCGAGGCCTGTGAGGTCGTCCTCGCCGACGGGACCGTCACCACGTTCGGGTGGGTCGACGTCGAGGACCTCCACGACCGGGCAAAGGCGGTGGCCGAGGCTGACGAGTCGAGTCTCGAAGATCGCATTTACGCCGCGGTCTCGCGGATCCTCAGGGAGGACGCCGACGAGATCGCAAAGCGGTACCCCGACCTCAAGCGGAACGTCTCGGGGTACAACCTCGACCACCTGGTCGCCACCGCCCGCGAGCGCGGCGAGGTCAACCTCGGGCGACTGCTGGCCGGAAGCGAGGGGACGCTGGCGATCGTCACCGAGGCCGAGGTGTCCCTGGAGCCCATCCCCGAGTCGACGGCGGTGGTCATGCTGACCTACGACGGGGTGTTGCCGGCCATGCGCGACGTCGCCCCCATCCTCGAACACGACCCCTCGGCGGTCGAGGTGATGGACGAGGTCTTTCTCGATCTCGCCCGCGACACCGCCGAGTTCTCGGAGCTGGTCGACGCGCTCCCCGAGGGGACCGACTCGACGCTCCTGGTGGAGTTCTACGCCGACTCGATGGAGGAGGGCAAACGGAAGATCGCCGCCCTGCTGGCCGACCGGCTTCCCGGCTACGACGCCGACGCGAGCCACCCGGAGGCCGACGAGGGCCACCCCGAGACGGACGTCCCCCTCCAGGCGGTCGACGCGCTGGAGGCCTACGACCCCGACAGACAGGCGAAGTTCTGGAAGATGCGCAAGGCGGGACTGCCCATCCTGCTGTCGCGCACCGGCGACGACAAGCACTGGCCGTTCGTCGAGGACACCGCGGTCCCGCCCGAGCACCTCCCGGAGTACGTCTCCGACCTCCGGGAGCTGTTCGGATCACACGACACGTTCGCGGCCTACTACGCCCACGCCGGCCCGGGCGTGCTCCACATCCGACCCCTGCTGAACCTCAAGGAGGCCGAGGGCATCGAGACGATGGCCGAGATCTCCGACGCGGTGACCGACCTCGTGATCGAGTACGGCGGGTCGGTCTCGGGCGAACACGGCGACGGCAAGGCCCGGACACAGTGGAATCGC
>CAYSJP010000063.1:0-10215 GCA_964431395.1 uncultured Halobacteriales archaeon | reverse complement strand
TCATGGAGCCCATGGAGGACGTCTACGCCATCGCCGATCACTGTCGCACCCTCGCGTACATGCTCGGGGACGGCATCCTCCCCTCGAACGTCGGGACGGGCTACCTGGCGCGGATGGTGCTCCGGAGGACGAAGCGGCTGTGTGACGGGCTCGGCATCGACACGCCGCTCGACGAACTGGTCGACGTGCAGGCCGACCGCCTCGGCTACACGGACCGCGACACGATCCGCGAGATGGTCCGCACGGAGGTCGAGAAGTACGCCGAAACCCTCGAGCGCGGGTCCCGGAAGGTCCGGGATCTCGCCCACGAGTACGCCGAGCGGGGCGAGGCCATTCCGACCCGGGAACTCATCGAGCTGTACGACTCCCACGGCATCCAGCCGGAGACGGTCGAGGAGATCGCAACGGACTCCGGTGCGGCCGTGGACCGACCCGACGACTTCTACGCGCTCGTCGCCGCGCGCCACGAGAGCGGGGAGGCCTTCGATGAGGAGGAAGACGAACGGACGGCCGAGGAGGAGATCGGCGATCTCCCGACGACGGAGCGTCTCTACTACGAGGACCAGGAGCGCACGGAGTTCGAGGCGATGGTGCTCGACGTCCACGAGCGCGAGGGCGGATTCGACGTCGTCCTCGACCAGACGATGTTCTACCCGGAGGGTGGTGGCCAGCCCGCCGATCACGGCACGCTCTCGACGGAGGACGGTACGGTCGAGGTGTTCGACGTCCAGCGGATCGACGGCGTGATCGTCCACCGGTGTGACGGCAACCCCGGCACCGGCGAGTTCGTCCGCGGGAGCGTCGACGGCGAGCGCCGCCGCCGGCTGATGCAACACCACACCGCGACACACGTCGTCGGCCACGCCGCCCGCTTGGTGCTGGGCGAGCACGTCCGGCAGGCCGGCGCACGGAAGGGGACCGACAGCGCCCGCCTGGACGTGCGTCACTACCGGCGGATCTCCCGGGAGGAGGTGCGGGAGATCGAGCGCATCGCGAACGACGTCGTCACCGACAACACGAGCGTGACCCAGCAGTGGCCGGACCGCCACGAGGCCGAGGCCGAACACGGCTTCGACATCTACCAGGGGGGGATCCCGCCGGGCGAGCAGATCCGCCTGATCGGCGTCGAGGAGGACGTCCAGGCCTGCGCGGGGACCCACGTCTCCCGGACGGGCGACATCGGGACGATCAAGCTCCTCGGAACCGAGCCCATCCAGGACGGCGTCGAGCGCATCACGTTCGCGGCCGGGCCGGCGGCGATCGAGCAGGTCCAGGAGCTGGAAGACGTCCTGCTGTCGGCGGCCGACACCTTCGACGTCGCCCCCGATGCGGTGCCCGAAACCGCCGAGCGGTTCTTCGAGGAGTGGAAGGAGCGGGGCAAACGCATCGACGACCTCACCGAGCAGCTCGCGGCGGCCCGGGCCAGCGATACCGGGGGCGGCGAGGAGATCGACCTCGACGGCACCACCGCAGTCGTCCGGCGGATCGACGCCAACATGGACGAGCTCAGGGCGACCGCGAACGCCCTCGTCGAGGACGGAACGGTCGCCGTTCTCGGGTCGGGGGCGGACGGCGCCCAGTTCGTCGTCGGCGTCCCCGAGGGTGTCGACGTCGACGCCGGCGAGGTCGTGAGCGAACTCGCCGGGACCGTCGGCGGCGGTGGCGGCGGTCCGCCGGACTTCGCCCAGGGGGGCGGTCCCGAGGCCGACCGGCTCGACGAGGCGCTTGAGTCCGTGCCGGACCTCCTGGCGCGCACCCGCGACGCCTGACGATGCTCGGTGACCTCGTCGTCGGCGCGGTCGACCTCGTCGCCGACGTCGCGATCGACGCCCTCACCGGGTCGAATGATGACGACGAGGACGAGGGTGAGGCCGGACCGGAGGAGGACGATGCCGGCTCAGAAAACGACGAGACCGGACCGGACGGGAGTGTAAACGACATCCCGGTGGAGTGACCGTGCCGAGAGCGACCAGTGACGGAGTGGAACTGTACTACGAGACGGCGGGGACGGGTGATCCGGTCGTTTTCGTCCCGGATCTGGGTTGTGGCGCGTGGCTGTGGGCCTGGCAGGCGCCCGCGCTTGCCGGCCCCCACGAGACGATCACGTGGGATCTCCGGGGCACGGGCCGGTCCGGCCCGGCCGAGGAGTACTCTATCGAAGCCATGGCCGGCGACCTCGAGGCCGTCCTCGCGGACCACGGCGCCCGGAGGGCGGCGGTCGTCGGCGCGGGAATGGGCGGGATGGTCGCGCTCACCGCCGCGCTCGAGGGGTCGCGCGTGGACCGCCTCGCACTCCTCGGAACGGCCGCGGACGGCTCTACGTTCGACGCGGGGGCGTTTCTCGGCCCGCCCGAGGATCTGGACGGCCTGACGAGCGCCGGGTTCCGCGAGGCGTACCCGGAGGAGGCCGACCGAATCGCGGGCTGGCGGGAGCGCGAGGACGCACCGGGAACTGTCCGCCGCGCACAGTCCGAGGCGGTGGCGGCGTTCGACGTCTCCGACAGCCTCTACCGGATCACGGCGCCGGTGCTGGTCGCACACGGCGCGGAGGACGCGGTCGTCTCCCCCGAGACGGGCCGGAAACTCGCCGAGGGTCTCCCCCGGGGACGCTTCGAGGCGTTCGCCGAAGGCTCGCACCTCTTTTTTATCGAGCAGGCGCGTCTCGCATCCGACGCCCTGACGGGGTTCTTGGACACGGCGGAGTAGCGCGGACGCGACGGCCCACGTCTCGATGATCCCGGTCGTGGCGTCGTCGCCGGTCGATTCGCGGTTCGGGTCGCCTACTCCGAAACGACCTCGATCTGGCCGACCATGCCGGCGCTCTCGTGGGGGATGCAGAAGTAGTCGTGTGTGCCTTCGGTCTCGAAGGTGTGCGACCAGGACTCGCCGCCGGGAACGTTGCCGGTGTCCTCGATGCTGCCGGTGGCGGAGTAGGCGTCACGGGCGGCCTGTTCGGAGTCGAAGCCGCCGGACGCCCAGTACTCGGCGTCCTCGGGGATCGATCCGTCCTCGCTCTCCCCGTAGGCAGTCACCGAGTGGCCGACGCTGCCGACGTTGTCGAAGACGACGGTGTCGCCGGGTGCAACCGTCAGTGAGTCCGGCTCGAACGCCAGCCCGTCGGTCATCTCCACCGTGTGGGACTGCGGCGTCGGGGTCTCGCCCTCGGTCTCCGTCTGGGTTTCCGTCTCGGTGTCCGCCTCCGTGTCGGTTGGCGTGTCCGTCGCGCCGTCGCCGTCGCCCCCACAGCCGGCCAGACCGACCACAGCGAGCGTTGCCGTTGCGCCGAGGAACTGCCGTCTGCTCCTGTCGAATGACATGCCTCTGGATTGTCGATGTCCGCACAAAACGGTTGTCTTCTCGATGTCCGGGAGACGGCGTCAGGATTTTTCCCGTGCGCTCCATGCTCGCGCAGCCGATCCGCTCCCGGCGTCGACGATCGGCCGCCCTCGGTCGCCGTCTGCGATCCCCCGTCGAACGGGAGGCGACGAGACGCTCCTCGCCGGACACGTCCGGCAATCCCCCTCCCGGCCGTGACACCTTTTTTTACCCCGCGGTTCAACGAGCATGTATGGTCGATGTGGAGTCGGGGGGTCGGCGGTGAGCGACACGGAAACCGCGACGGTCCTCCTGGTAGACGACGAACCGGAACTCGTCGAACTCTACGGGGTGTTGCTCTCCGAGGAGTACGACGTCCGGACCGCGACGAGCGGTCCGGAGGCGCTCGAGGTCGTCGACGAGTCGGTCGACGCCGTCCTGATGGACCGCCGGATGCCCGGGATGCCCGGTGACGAGGTCCTCGCGGAGATGCGTTCCCGCAACCTCGACGTGCGGACGGCGATGCTGACGGCGGTGGACCCCGACGTCGACATCGTGGACATGCCCTTCGACGACTACAGGGTGAAACCGGTCGACGGGGACGACCTGATCGGCACCGTCGAGATGCTGCTCGAACGCGCGACATACGACGAGAAGAGCCAGGAGTTCTTCAGTCTCGCCTCGAAAAAGGCCGCGCTCGAGATCGCGGGCAACGACGACACCGAGGAGTACGAGCAGCTCCAGGCCGAACTCGCCCGCCGGCGTGAGGATATCGACGAAACCCTCGACCGGGTGGGGGCCGAGGCCGCGTTCAGGGATCTCCCCAGCGGGGAGTGATCACCCGACCGGGCACGGTGCCAACACGGGCACCGGCCGCGGGACGGTCTCCGATGTCCCCCGCCGCAGCATGAATGTTTTTACGCTCCGCGCGCCAAGTAACGCGTATGTTCCGCGGTGTCCTCCGACGGCTCGCCGCCCGCCTCGGTGGCGACCGCGACGAGGAGGCGTCCGACGACGAGCGGTTCGTCCCGTCGATCCTCGACGCGTCGGTCCGGCACGCACACGGGGGTGGCGACGCCGAGGTGGAGCGCGAGATTGCCGCGGTCGACGAGCAGGCACGCCGGCTCGAAGAGGAGCGCCGGGAGAGGTGACTGGCTCCTTCCCCGTGGAGTGACTGGTCCCCCCCCGTGGGGCACCACTTCGTTCCGACCCCATGCCGTCCCCCGGCCGGCGCCGGAACCACACGAATACCTATGTAGGAGGGACCCACAGACGCTACCATGGCAGGGAAATTCGAGCAGTTCGGCGGCAGGCACGTCCCGGAGCCACTCGAGGAACCGCTCGCACAACTGGCTGAGGCGTTCGAGACGGTCGTTCCCACCGAGGAGTTCCAGGAGGAGTTCGACCACTATCTGAAACACTACGGCGGCCGGCCGACGCCCGTGTTCTACGCCGAGAGCCTCAGCGAGCAGTACGGCGCGGACATCTACCTCAAACACGAGGACCTGCTGCACGGGGGCGCCCACAAACTCAACAACACGCTCGGCCAGGGGTTGCTGGCGAAAAAGGCCGGCAAGGAACGACTCATCGCCGAGACCGGCGCCGGCCAGCACGGCACTGCGACGGCGATGGTCGGCGCCCTCCTCGGTCTGCCCGTGAAGGTGTACATGGGCACGAAGGACATCGAGCGCCAGGAGATGAACGTCTTCAGGATGCGCCTGCTCGGCGCGGAAGTGGAGCCCGTCACCCGCGGTAACAAGGGGTTAGCGGAGGCCGTCGACGCCGCGCTGGAGGACTTCGCGGCCAACATGGAGGAGACCCACTACCTCGTCGGGTCGGCGGTCGGTCCGGATCCGTTCCCGCGGATGGTCCGGGAGTTCCAGTCGGTCATCGGCCGGGAGGCCCGCGAGCAGATCCAGGAACTCCACGGCGACCTGCCCGACGCCTGCGTGGCCTGCGTGGGCGGCGGATCCAACGCGATCGGCCTGTTCCACGCGTTCAAGGACGACGACGTGATGTTCTACGGCGCCGAACCCGGCGGGAAGAGCGACGAGCAACACTCGGCGCCGCTGTCGAAGTCCGAGCAGGAGGACCCCCAGGTGTTCCAGGGGATGAAGACGAGGGTGATCGGCGAGGACACCGAGAACCACTCCGTCTCCGCGGGGCTGGATTACCCCGCCGTCGGCCCGGAACACGCCGCCCTGCAGGAACTCGGGCGGGCGGAGTACCACGCCATCGGAGACGAGGAGGCCCTGGAGGCGTTCCAGGAACTCAGTCGAGCCGAGGGGATCATCCCGGCCCTGGAGCCGTCCCACGCCATCGCGCTGGCGAAGAAACTCGCCGCGGAGGACCGCCACGACACGCTGCTGGTGAACCTCTGTGGCCGCGGCGACAAGGACATGCAGACCGCCGCGGAGAAGTTCGACCTCTCCCGATAATGACTCGTGTAGCCGATTACCGCTCCGACCGCCCGACTGCGGGCGGTCGATACGGTAATTGCCTACACGAGTCATCATGATCGGACGCGCCGTCCCCGGGTGGCGTGGCCGGATCGCGGGTCCCGCCGACCGTGCCCGATCTACAGCCCGAGTTCCTCCCGGATCCCCTCGATCGTCTCCTCGTCGATCTCCTCGTGGATGTCCTCGACCGGCGGGACGGTCCCGATCTCGGCTAGAGGACCGCCGTCGGCCGTGTAGTACACCGCACAGGTCTCGTCGACGTCCGAGAGATGCCCGCGTTCCGTCCGCTCGACCAGAACGCCCTCCTCCGCCATGGTCTCCAGCACGTCACGGACGGTTCTCCCGTCGGCGTCGACGTCCTCTATCAGTTCCGGGACGACCGCGCCGGTGGGCATCGACCGGTGCTCGTTGGCAACCAGGTGTTCGAATAGCGTGCTGTACACGCGGTCACGGGGCGTGTGGGTCGCCATGTGCGGGAAAAGGGGGTCGATCCGTCTAATCGCTTGCGGTATTCCCGCCCCCGATCACCCGGGTATCGGCGCGGAAACGGGGTCGATCGCTACGCTGAAACCGATCGAGTGGCGTCTTGTGGTATGGACTACCGCGAGGCGGCGACGTTCCTCTTCGGTCTGCGACGGTTTCGGATGAAGCCGGGGACGGCCTCGACAGTACGACTCCTCTCGTACCTCGGTGACCCCCACGATGGGGGCACGTTCGTCCAGATCACCGGGTCCAACGGAAAGGGATCGACCGCGCGCATGACCGAATCGATCCTCCGGGAGGCCGGGCTGGACGTGGGACTGTACACCTCCCCTCACGTCGACGACGTCCGGGAGCGGGTGCGCGTGAACGGCCGGGCGATCCCGGAGGGAGCGGTGACGGCGTTCACCGCGGAGGTCGCGGAGTACGTCGCCGACCGCGCGGCCGACGGCGAGGCGCCGACCTTCTTCGAGGTCCTCACGGCGCTCGCCCTGTGGCACTTCGACCGCGAGAACGTCGACGTCGGGGTCCTCGAGGTGGGGATCGGCGGCCGCCACGACGCCACGAGCGCCGTCGATCCGGCGGCGAGCGCGGTCACGGGCGTGTCGCTCGAACACACCGACGTCCTCGGTGACACGGTCGGGGAGATCGCACGCGACAAGGCACAGATCGTGCCGGCGGACGCGCCGCTGGTCACCGCGGCCACCGGGGAGGCGCTCGCGGCGATCCGGTCGGTCGCGGGCGAGGTCCGCAGCGTCGGGGAGGACGGCGAGGACGTGACCGTCTCCTACGGCGGGCTCACCGACCGCTTCGAGGGGGCGGTCTCCATCGATGGGGACGGATTCGACGCCGAGACGCGGCTCCCGCTGGCCGGCGCCCACCAGGCGACGAACGCCGGGATCGCCGCGACCCTCGCCAGCCAGGTCGCGGGCGCGAGCGACGAGGCGATCGCGTCGGGGCTCCGGCACGCCCACTGGCCGGGTCGTTTCGAGGTCGTCGACCGCGAGCCGCTGGTCGTCCTGGACGGGGCGCACAACCCCGGGGCGTGCGCGGCGCTCGCGGGGACGATCGCGGACGTGGAGTACGACGATCTGGTCCTCGTCGTCGGGGCGATGCACGACAAGGACCACGCGGGCATGGCTGACGCGCTGCCGGCGGCGGACCGGGTTCACGCCTGCGAGCCGGCACTCGACCGGGCGGAGGACCCGGACGTCCTGGCGCGCGTCTACGAGCGCCACGGGGTGCCCGTCGAGACCGAGCCGGGGGTCGAGGCGGCGCTCGACCGGGCGATCAGGGGGGCGAGTCCGGGCGACTGCGTTCTCGTGACGGGTTCCCTGTACACGGTCCGGGAAGCCCGGACGCGGTACACGCGACTCTCGGTCCCGAGGCACCACCGGCGTCGCGCCGACGCCCGCAGGACGCTCGAACGCACACACGTCGACCCCGGGGAGGCCGGCCACACGGCCGCGGACGGCGTCCACCGCACCCTCGCGACGCGGCTCAGCCCCCGCCAGGCCGCGGCCGTGCGGGAGACGCTGCGCTCGCTGGGCGGGGCGTGTGCCGTCTCCGGCATCGAGGACGGCGAGGAGCGCGTCGACGCCGTGCTGTCGGGGACGCTCGCGCAGTTCGACCGGCTGTTCGCGGAACTGTCCGACCGGGACGCGGGACTGGAGCCCCTCGTCGCGGACCTCCGGGAGGCCCTCGAATCCGGATCGGCGTCTCCCTCCGACGGTGACGTGCGATCCGGATCGGCGTTCCCCTGGGAGACGGGCACCGCCGTGATGGGTATCCTCAACGTCACGCCCGACAGCTTCCACGACGGCGGCGAGTACGACGTGACGGCCGACGCCATCGCCCGCGCCGAGGAGATGGTCGCGGCGGGCGCGGACATCGTCGACGTGGGTGGGGAGTCGACCCGGCCCGGCGCCGACCCGGTCGCGGTCCCGGAGGAGAAAGCCCGCGTCGTCCCGGTGATCGAGGCGCTGGACGGGATCGACGCGCTCGTCTCGGTCGACACCCGGAAGTCCGCGGTCGCGGCGGCGGCGCTTTCGGCCGGCGCGGACATCGTCAACGACGTCTCCGGGCTGGGCGATCCGGAGATGCGCCACGTCGTCGCCGACCACGACGCCATGCTCGTCGTCATGCACAGCCTCTCGGCCCCCGTCGATCCCGACCGGGAGGTCGCCTACGACGACGTCGTCTCGGACGTTCTCCGGGAACTGCGCGAGCGGGTGTTGCTCGCTGAGACCGCGGGGATCGACCGCGATCGGATCATCGTCGATCCCGGGTTCGGGTTCGGGAAGTCCGCCGCGGAGAGCCTCGAACTTCTCGGGCGACTCGAGGAGTTTCAGGCGCTGGGGTGTCCGGTGCTCGCCGGCCACTCCCACAAGTCGATGTTCGAGGCGGTCGGCGCCGGCCCCGGCGACCGTCTGGAAGCGACGATTGCGGGCACGGCGATCGCAACGGAGCACGGCGCCGACGTCGTTCGTGTGCACGACGTTGCCGAGAACGTCCCCGCGGTGCGGGCCGCCGAAGAAACGGCCCGGAGTCACCCCTCCAGTAGCTCCCGGTAACACTCCAGATACCGGTCCAGAACCGCCTCCGTGCCGAACTCCTCGAACCCCTCGTCGTGGGCCCGGTGGTCAAACTCGGCGGCTCGTCTGATCGCTTCCGTGAGCTCTCCGTCGTTGGTGACGCGCATTCCCCGCTCGCGGGTCTCGACGAGTTCGTGCGCGCTGGACCCGACCCGGTAGGCTGCGATCCCGACACAGCCACACGCCTGTGCGCGCAGGAACTCCCGCGGGAACGGAGCGTACTCCGCCGTGTGGACCGCGACCTGTGCGCCCTTCATGATCGCGAGCCGGCGCTCGAGGGGCTGTGCGCCGAGAAAGGTCACGCGGTCGTCGATCCGGAAGTCACCCGCCTGGCGCTCGTGGGTCGGGCGTTCGGGGCCGTCGCCGATCACGGCGAGCGACCAGTCGACCTCGCGGAGTTCCGCGAGCGCGAGGAACAGGCTCTCTAAGTTCGCCGACCCGTCCAGCCGCCGGGAGTACACGATGTCCGCGAACGGCTCCGGTTCGGTCTCGCGGATCACGCCCGTGTCGATGCCGTCGGGGATGACTTCGGTGTCCCCCGCGGAGCGCCCGAGTTCGAGCACCCCGGTCTCGATCAGGCGTGACGGGACGATCACGCGGTCGGGCGTTCGGGCGGCGAGCCGGCGGGTACGCTCGCCCCACCCCGAACGCGGGCACTCCTCGTACCAGTCCACGACGAGCGGGGCACCGGCGAGCCGTCCGGCCGCCCTCGCCCCGAGAACCGCTGTGGGTGGCTCGGACGCGGCGTGGATCATATCCGGATCGAACCGCCGGACGGCACGCGGTAGTCCGGCGGCGAACCGCCAGGCAGGTCCGGATTCGTCGCCGGTGACCCGCCGGTAGGTGACGCCGTCGGCCTCGAACGTCGGGACGGCCCTGCCGCCCTCCCACCACTGCGAGCAGAACACCGTCACCTGGTGACCGCGGGCGGCCAACCCCGAGGCGACTCCGGCGATCCGGGACGTCGCGTCCGTTTTCCCGTGGTGGTCGGTCCGCCGGGTGACGACCGCGACGCGCATACGCCGGTCCACGAATAGGCCGATCAAATAGCCACCGATCGGACCCGTCCGCGACCGCTCCGGGTCCGGAACCGGCCGCGTCCCTCCTGACGGGTCACGCGGACTGCTGGCCCCGGCTCACGAGGATCAGTATCAGATAACGCCCGTCCGCGTCGCCACGTCGCGGGCGGCCCTCTCGCTCATTCCGTTACCGAGGATCGTGTACCGGTCGCGGATCCCGTGGGCGGTCGACAGTGCCTCGACTACGTCCGCCGCGTCGATCCCGAGCCCTTCGGCCGTCGTCGGGGCGCCGATCTCTGCCAGCGCGTCCCGGATCGACCGCCACTGCCCCGCGTCGCCGGAGTGGAG
>CAYSJP010000062.1:0-10230 GCA_964431395.1 uncultured Halobacteriales archaeon | reverse complement strand
CCCGCTCGGCGACGTCGACGGTCACGACGTCGCCGTCCTCGAGGGCGGCGATGGGGCCGCCGACGTACGCCTCGGGGGCGACGTGGCCGATCGAGAGGCCCCGGGTGGCGCCCGAGAAGCGGCCGTCGGTGATCAGCGCGACGTCCTCGGCGTGGCCCTGGCCGGCGACCGCGGAGGTGACCCCGAGCATCTCCCGCATGCCGGGGCCCCCCCGGGGGCCCTCGTTTCTGATGACGATCACGTCGCCCGTCTCGACGCGGTCCTCCTGGACGTACTTCATCGCCTCCGTCTCCTCCTCGAACACCCGGACGGGCCCCTCGTGGCGGAGGTCCTCGGTGTCGGTGACTTTCAGCACCGCTCCGTCGGGCGCGAGATTGCCGGTGAGGATCCGGATCGCGCCCTGCTCGTTTTTCGGGTCCCCGACCGGGTAGAGATAATCGACGTCCAGTTCGGAGATGGCGGGCGGGTCGATCCGTTCGAGCGCCTCCGCCATCGTCTCGCCGGTCACCGTGAGGGCGTCGCCGTGCAGCAGGTCGGCCTCGTGCAGGGCGTTCAGCACCACGGGAACGCCGCCGACCGCATGGAGGTCGTTCATCACCCGCTCGCCGCCGGGCTGGAAGTCGGCGACCTTCGGGGTGCGCCGGCTGATCTCGTCGAACTCCTCGATGGAGAGGTCGACGCCCGCCTCGGCCGCCAGCGCGAGCAGGTGGAGGACGGCGTTGGTCGAACCGCCGACGGCGACCTGCAGGGCGATGGCGTTCTCGAAGGACTCCCTGGAGAGAAAGTCGGAGGGACGCCGGCGGGCTTCGATGGCCTCGAGGGCGAGTTCGCCGGCACGGGCGGCCTCCTCGTAGCGTTCCTCGTCCTCCGCGGGCGGGGAAGCCGAACCGAGGGGGGAAAATCCGAGCGCCTCCGAGATGGAGGCCATCGTGTTGGCGGTGAACATCCCGCCACAGGACCCCGCGCCGGGACAGGCGTGCCGTTCCATCTCCTCGAGTTCGTCCTCGCTCATCTCGCCCTGCGCGACCGCGCCGACCCCCTCGAACACGTTCTGGATGGTGATCTCCCGGCCCCCGTGCTCGCCGGGCATGATCGACCCCCCATACAGGAAGACGGAGGGCAGATCGGTCCGGATCATGGCGATCATCATGCCGGGCATGTTCTTGTCGCAGCCGCCGATCGTGACCAGGCCGTCCACGCGCTCGCCGAAGGCGACGAGTTCGACGGAGTCGGCGATCACCTCCCGGGAGATCAGCGAGGCCTTCATCCCCTCGGTGCCCATCGAGATGGCATCCGAGATGGTGATCGTCCCGAACTCGATGGGCATCCCCTCCGACTCGTCGATGGCGTCGTAGGCCGAGGCCGCGACGTCGTCTAAGTGGACGTTACAGGGCGTGATGTCGGCGGCGGGGTTGGCGATGCCGACCATCGGGGAGGAGAGGTCCTCGTCGTCGTACCCCATCGCCCGGAACATGGCCCGGTGGGGTGCGCGCTCGGGGCCCTCCGTGACCTCGGTGCTCGGCAGGTCCTCGTCCTTCTCGCGCTCCGGGGTCGGCTCGGCGTCGTCCGGCGTCGCTGACTCGCGTTTGCTCATACCCCTGATCGCTCGCGCATCGTCTTAAACGCCGTGACGGGCGGCCGGCGGTGGCGTCCCGGCCCGCCGGCCGGGAGACCCGCGACCGGCCGGCACCGCAACTGGCTAATGGCGCCGGCGACGAGCCACCCCCATGACAGCGCGCGTCCGGACCGGAAGCCGGCTCCACTTTGGCTTTCTCAATCTCTCGCTCGCCCGGGAGCGGATCTACGGCGGGCTCGGCGTCGCCGTCGCCGAGCCGGTGGTCGACGTCGCGGCCGACCCCGCCGACCGCGTCGCGTGTGACGACCCCGACGCCGAGACCTTCGCCCGCCTGGGCGTCGACGCCCTCGGCGTTCCGGGGGCGGACGTCACCGTCGAGTCGGCGCCGCCGCGCCACGCCGGACTCGGATCGGGCACGCAGCTGGCGCTCGCCACCTACGCCGCGATCGCCCGCGCTCACGGCCGCGAGCCGGACGTCCGCGCCGCGGCGCCGACGCTCGACCGGGGCGGCCGGAGCGGCGTCGGCGTCGCCGCCTTCGAGCGTGGCGGGTTCGCCATCGACGCCGGCCACCCTCGCGCCCGGTTCACGACGGACCGACCCCCGCGGGGGGAGTGGTCGGTTCCCCCGGTCTCCGTTCGTCACGACGTGCCCGAGCACTGGCGGTTCGTCCTGCTCACGCCGGACGTCGAGCGGGGACGGAGCGGGGATCGCGAGGACGCGAGCATGCGCTCGACGGTCGAGACGGCCGACCCTGACATCGCCGACGACATCGCCGTAACCGTCACGGGGCGGCTCCTGCCGGCGATCGCGGCGGGCGACCGGGACGCCTTCGGCACCGCAGTCGCCGAGATCGATCGACTCAACGGTGCGTGGTACACCGACGAACAGGGGGGCGTGTACCGCCCGCCGGTCGGCGTCCTCGTCGACGAACTCGACGCCAGCCCCGCCGTCTCCGGGGTCGGACAGTCCTCCTGGGGGCCGACCGTGTACGGCGTCACCGACGCGGCCGCTGCCGGCGGCGCGCGCGATGCGGCGGAGGCTTCGCTGGACGCCGCCGGCGTCGGCGGCGAGGTTCGGGTCGTCGCGCCGCGCAACGCCGGGGCGACTGTCGAGACGGACTGATCGGGCGCCAACCACCACCGGAGGGGTTTTGCCCACGCCATTGCTATCGGGTCGCATGGACGGTGACGAGGAAAGCCGCCGCCGGTTCCTCCGTCGGGGGACCGTGGTTGCGACCCTCGGCCTGGCGGGATGTAGTGGCGACGGGGACACGGCCCCCACCACACCCTCGCCGTCGGCGACGGGTACGGGGACGACCGAGACGACGGGGACAGGCACTGGGACGGACAAGACGGCGGAGACACCGCCGCCGGCGTCCGACACCTCCGCCCCGACCGATACGACGCCCGGCGAATCGACCCCTTCGGACACGCCGACGAGGACGGGAACGCCCGAGCAACTCCTCGGCGATGATCCGTCGCCGCTCCTCTCGATCGAGGAGGAATCGATCCAGGCCGGCGACACGACCACTCTCACAGGCACGCTCACCAACCCGTACCCCTTCCCGGTCCAGTCCGTCGAGGTCGCCCTGGCGCCACCGAACGGCGACTGGGTCGTCTCTACGGCAGGCGAGACGTCGGTCGACTCGATCATCTCGGGGGAGTCGTATGGGGTCGCCTGGGACGTGACCGCTCCGGAGTCCGCGTCCGGGGAGTACACGCTAGTCGCGACCGTGAGCTACGCGACCGAGAGCGATCAGGCCGACGTCACCGCCGAGCATCCGGTCGTCGCGGCCACCGCGGGGGTCGCTCCGATCGGCGTCGACTGCGGCGGTGTCCACACCGCCGAAACCGTCACCGTCGACGGTCTCTCCTTCCTTCCGGAGACCGCGTTCACGGGGGACCTCGATATCGAGGGGACCAACATGGTCGGGGGCCTCCCGGAGCACGCCCGCTGGTGGACGGCCGACGACGCCGTCGACATCGACCCCGCCCCGAACGCGGGCGTCTTCGATACGGCCATCGACGGCACCGACTACGACGACCTGTACCGGACTGAACACTGGTACGGGCCGACGGACGGCCGGTACAGCGAGGACAACCCGCTCACGTACACGTTCGGACTTCCGAACGGGACGTACGACGTGACGCTGCATTTCGCGGAGGTCTGGTTCGGCGGCCCGGCCGAGGGTGGCGAGGGCCAGAAGGTGTTCACCGTCCAAGTCAACGGCGAACCCGTCCTGGAGGAGTTCGACATCTACGCCGAAGTCGGGTACGCGACCGCGCTGACGGAGACCTTCGAGGTCGAGGTCACGGACGGCGAACTCACGATCACCGCGATCCAGATAGTTCACAACCCGCGGTTCAACGCGATCGAGATCCGCGAGGCGTGACACCGTGTCCGATACGCAAACGCGCCGTCCTCGACCCGTGATACGCCGATCCGCCACGTATATGTCCCCGACACCACAACCCGGTGCGCATGACTGACACGGGCGGAGCGCCGGACGGTTCCGAATCCCCGAACCGACGGCGGTTCCTGAAAGCCATCGGCGCGCTCGGCGTGGCCGGCCTCGCGGGATGTGGGGGCGACGGGGATACGGGGCCGACCCAGACGGACACGGCCGGTCGGACGGACAGTCCGACCACGACGGACGCGCAACCACCGACAGGGGATACGACGCGGGAGACCCCGACCGACGCGTCCACTCCCGACGAAACGGAAACCGAGACGGCGACACCGACGGAGGGACCGACACCCACGCCGACGGAGCCGCCCGAT
Source organism: uncultured Halobacteriales archaeon (assembly GCA_964431395.1). Classification (GTDB taxonomy): domain Archaea; phylum Halobacteriota; class Halobacteria; order Halobacteriales; family Hikarchaeaceae; genus CAYSJP01. Next base: position 5,872 of record CAYSJP010000062.1, on the reverse strand, counting down.
CCGTCCGCGTACACCCGGACGGTCGTGAGCGATCGCATGTCCAACCTGATCGACCTGGCGGTCACGCCCGACGGCCGGGTGCTGTATGTCACGCGCGGGGCGGCGTTCCACGCGGCGATCGAGGACACGGTGGAGATCGGGATCATCGAGGAGACCGGCGACGGCGAGTACACCGACACGGTCGCCCTCGAACTCCCGGCGTTCGTCGGCCTGGAGGACGGTGGGATGGGCATCGCCGTCGACCCGGCGTTCGATGAGAACGGCTGGGTGTACGTCTACTTCTCGCCGACGAACCAGGCGGTCGCCGACACTGACGAGGAGCGCGAGTACCTCGATCAGGCGGGGGGCGACCGGAGCAGCATGGCCCGCCCGCCGAGCGAGTCGATCGGCAATCCCTACAACCGGCTGTCGCGGTTCACGCTTCAAGACGGCTCGATCAACCGGGACACGGAAGTCGAGATACTGCGGGTGCCCGTCCAGCGGGACGTGTGCTGTCATCCCGGCGGCGCCATCGCGTTCGGTCCGGAGGGGTATCTGTACTTGACGACGGGCGACAACTCCTACGCCCTCGCGTCGACCGACCCCGGAACTGCGCCGCTGGACGAGCGCGAGGACAGGGACTACTTCGACGCCCAGCGGACCGCCGCCGACACCTCGGACCTCCGGGGAAAGATCCTCCGGATCGATCCCGGGGACGACGGCTCCTACACGGTTCCCGGCGACAACCTCTTCACCGAAGCCAGCGGGTACGGGGAGGAGATCGACGACGGACTCGTGCGCCCGGAGATCTACGCCATGGGACTGCGAAACCCCTACCAGGCGGCCGTCGACGGGGACACCGGGGCACTGTTCTGGTGTGATTTCGCGGCAGACGCCCGGGAGTGGCACCCCGACCGGGGTCCGCCCGGCTTCAACGAGTTCGCCAGGGCGACGAGTCCCGGCAACTACGGGTGGCCGCACTTCACCGGCCCGTACCCCTACGTCGACTACGACTACGCGACCGGGGAGAGCGGCGACCCCTTCGACCCCGAGGCGCCGACGAACGACTCCCCCAACAGCGGGGGGCTCACTGAACTCCCGCCCCTCACGTCTCCCGTCGTCTGGTATCCAAGCGACTGGGGGGTGCTGGACCAGGCACCCGGCTACGTCGACCTGGAGAACGACGGGGCGGCGCCCTTTCCCGGCCTCGAGGGAGCGGGGCCGATCTGTGGGCCGCTCGTTCGGTTCGAGTCCGGGTTCGAGCAGCGCGGGTTGCACGCCTTCTATGACGGCCACCTGTTCGTCGCGGAGTGGGAACGGGACTGGATCAAGACTATTTCCTTCGAGGGGGACGTTACGGACGGCGCGGTCGCGGAGGTTAGACCGTTTCTCCCCGACACGGAGTTCGACGCCCCGATCGCGATGGAGGTCGGCCCCGAGGGGACGCTGTACGTCGCGGAGTACGGCGGAACGTTCGGACCGGCGGAGTCCCGGATTTCCCGGATTACCCGGGCGTGACGGTCGTTCCCCGGCCCGTGGCCGCGGGGGACCGGCGTCAGACGTAAGCCCGCAGGGTCCACACGGGGCGTATGGAACGGATCCCGTTCGGGATCGCGCAACTCGACGCCATCATCGGTGGCGGTGCGCCACCGGGGAGCGTCGTGTTGCTCGCGGGGGAGGCGGGCGCCGGTGCCCGGGAGTTTCTCTACACGAGCGCGGTCATGAACGCCCTCGCGGAGGGCGATCAGGACCTCTTCGACCTCAACTACGGCTCCTACCCATCGTCGGCCCGCCCGCCGGAGGAGATCCACTACGTCTCCTTCACCGGCGCGCAAAACGAGTTCGAGCGGGAGTTCGAGCAGGCCGTCTCGCCGGAGCTGGTCGAGCCGAGCCTCGAGCACATCGCGTTCAAGGACCTCTCGGGGCCGTACTTCGATCTGAGCGCCGTCCCCCGGTCGTGGTACGCCGGCGAGCACCAGCGGATCACCGACCTCGGATCACGCGACGAGCGCCGCGGCGTGCTCGAGGCCCTCGGCGACTACCTCGACGCGCACGCCGCCGGGAATCTCGTGCTCGTCGACTCGCTGTCGGACCTGGCCGCGATCCCGAACGACCACCTGGACTGGGGTGAGATCGCCATGCTGGTGAAGGGGCTTCGCCGCGCGATCAGATCCTGGGGCGGGCTGGTCCTCCTGCTGGTGGACAAGGAAGGCCTGGACGATACGGAGTTCGGCATGCTGAAAGGCTCCGCGGACGGGACCCTGGTGTTCGAGTGGGCCGCCGGCGGCAACGAACTCGACCGGACGATGGTCGTCCGGGAGTTCCGCGGCGTCCTCCCGGAGATCGAGGCGGAGGACATCGTCCGCTTCGAGACCGAGATCGGCGACGGCGGGTTCGACATCTCCGACATCCGGAAGATCCGGTGAGCCGACATCCGGTGAGTCCCCCCTGATGAACGCCTCCCGCCGGTCTTTCTCCCATCGGCGCCGGCGTGGGTCAACCGACCTTTTAAGAGGATCATTCTCATAGGTGAACTGACTGATGGCGCAGGACGCGTCGGCCCCGTCGACGACTGATCTGCCGGAGGGCGTCGGTAACTGGATCACCGACCTCGCCCGCGAGCGGGGGATCTCCGAGGAGGAACTCCTCTCACGGCTGCTCGGGGCCAGCGTCGACGCCCCCGACGCCGAGGCGGTCCACGATCGGTTCGAGGCCATCCAGGCGGGCCTGGCGGACCTCGAGGAGCGCGTCGACGACATCGACGCCGACCTCGAGGAGAAGATCTCGGACGTTCGCGGGCGCGTCATCCAGGTGAAACGCGAAGCCGACGCGAAAGCCGAGGCCGACCACGCCCACCCCGATATCGTCTCCGACGTCGGCGACGTCGCCGCGGACGTGGACGCCCTCGCGGACGACGTCGAGGAACTGGAGGGCCGGCTCGAGGCCGCGACCGGGGACGTGGCCGCCGAGACGGAGCAACTCGGGGAGGAGGTCGACGCCCTCTCGACCGAGGTCACCCGGAAGCTGAACGTCCTCGGTGCGGCGGTCGTCGAGATGCGCGACCAGGTCCGGGTACTCCTCGCGGAACACGAGAAGCGCGCGCTCCTCGGAGAGTTGCGTACGTCGGCGAACCGGAACGGGGTCCGAACCGCGAAATGCGAGAACTGCTCGAGGGCCGTCGACATCGGCCTGCTGGCGGAGCCGCGGTGCCCCCACTGCGACGAGGCCGTCGAGGAACTCGACCCCAAGGATGGATTCTTCGGGTCGCACGTCCTCAGGACGGGACGGCCTCCCGAACTGGAGGGGGATACCGGGCCGGCTGAGTCCGAGCTGGACGACGTCGTCGAGGAGTAGCGCCGCCGAAGGCAGCTCACGCCGGACGAACGCCGAAAGCATATCATCTCTCGCTACGGTACCGACCGTACGCATAGATGTCCGACCCGGTCCAGTTGACCCCCGACGCCCTGGAGTCCCTGCTCGCGGAGTCGGACGACGAGGCGTTCGCCGCCTTTCTCGCGGATCTGTACGAGCGGACGGGACGCGACACGGAGCGCCAGGGCGCGGTCGTCACCACGACGACCCCCGACGGCGACCGCGAGCGCCTGCTCGCCTGGATCGACGACCGGAGCCGGCTCGGGCGCCTGTTCGGGGGCGACACGGCGGCGCCGGACGTCGACGCGGTGGACGCGGTCGTAACCCCCCAGCAGGACGCCGGGAGCGCGGCGGCGGTCGCCGAGGAAATCGGTGCGGCGGTGCTCGACACGGCCGACCTCCACGACCGCCTGCTGTACGCGATGGAGCGGGAGGCCTGCCGGGATCTCTGCCGGGACCACTTCGGCCGGGAGGTCGAGCCGCGCCCGGCGCCCGAGGCAGAATCAAGCCGCATCTCGCTCGGCGCGCTCGCCCGGCCGCGGGTCGCGCTCATCGCCGTCGTCGTCTGTGGCCTGCTCGTGGTCGGCGCCGCGGGGCTGCCGGGGTCCGGGACGCCCGGGGAGGACGTGTTCACACCCGGTAACGGCTCCGGCACGGACGACGCGACCATGTCGGACCCCGTGACGCCGGTGGGTGGCGGAGTGGGGGAAACGTCGACGCCGACTCCCCCACAGGACACGCCGCTGCCACCCCTTTCGAACGGGGCGGCGATGCTACTGGACCCGTGTCCCGACGAGGTGGGGGATGATCAGGTGCTCTGTCTCCCCCCGCGTCCGTTCAGCGCGGACCAAGGCCTCGATGTCACGGCCGGGTCGACCGCCTCGTCGCTCTCCGGGACGTTCGGGAATCCCTACAGCTCCGACATCAGCCACGCGAGTCTTCGCATCGAGACGCCGCCGGACTGGGAGTCCAGGCCGGTGACGGAGCCCCCCTTCGAGAGCCTCACCCGGGAGCACGTCCTGGTCGGCAGGCTGGCCCCCGACGAGTCCGGGAACGTCTCCTGGGTGGTGACGCCCCCCGAGACCGCCGAGGGTGGCCGATACAACGTGACCCTGATCAGCGAGTGGACGGCGCCGGAGTACGACGGCCCGGAGAGCACCGACCTGAACGCTTTTCGCGTCCGCCGGAACTACACCTACCGCGTCAGGCCGGCCGAGTGCCGGGGCGTCGAGCCGTGTTCGTTGCTCGCGGGCGATCCCAACGGAAGCGACCCCTTCGAGGCTCCGGAGACACGCGCCGGATCGACGAACGTCACGACGGGGTTCCTCTACAACCCCTACAACCAGACGATCACGAACGGGACGATCACGCTCGACCCGCCGAACGAGGAGTGGAACGTCACTCCGGTGAGCGGGACGACCTTCGAGACGCTGGCACCCGGGGCGTCCCGACCGATCGCGTGGAACCTGACGATCCCCGCGTCCGCCGACTGTGCTCGCGAGTACACCCTGTCGGGCGAGGCGACCTACGAACTCGACGTGGGTGCCCTGCGACCGGTGGACGCGGTGATCGTCGAGCGAATCACCGTTCCCTTCGCGGTCACGGTTTCGCCCCGTCCGAGCGACGGCGGCGTCTGTATCGTCCCCCAGTCATCATGACCCGTCCGACTCCGGCACGATGCCGGACCGCGCGGAAGCTGATCCCGGTGGATGTCGTGCGCTTTTAGGCTCCCGTCGCCTACACCCGGGCATGCAGTTCTGTGACGACTGCGGCTCGATGATGCGCGCCGAGGACGGCGCGATGGTGTGTACGAGCTGTGGCGCCACGACGGAGCAAGACGAGGAGCGCGCCGCGGCGTTCACCACGACCGAGTCCCAGACCGACGAGGGGCTGATCGAGTCCTCGGAGGAAGCCAACTTCGAGGGCAAGCCCACCGCCGACGACGTGACCTGTGACTCCTGTGGGCACGGCGAGGCGTGGTACACGATCAAGCAGACGGGGTCGGCCGACGAGCCGCCGACGCGGTTTTTCAAGTGCACCGAGTGTGGTTCTCGTTGGAGAGAGTACAATTAGTATTATAATGACTCGTGTAGCGTGTTACCGCTCCGACCGCCCGCAGTCGGGCGGTCGATACGGTAATCGCCTACACGAGTCTTTATGAGGGGATCACGTCCGGTCCATCAGGACGGGACTCTATCGTCTCTCCACATTCGGGGCATTCGTAGTTGAGATGATCGGAGTGGATGTGGATGATCCACTCCCCGTTAATGCGACTTTCGTGGTTGCAGGTCGGACAGCAGAGCGTTGCCCTGTGAGGCGGCTGACGCTCGGAGGAGTTATTAGTAGAAACCATCTTCCTTTGTTAACAGTTGAATAGTAATAAGGGTGTGGTTCCGCGTATGTGGGACGAGGCGTTCGCCTCGATTTTCCGTAAAGCGACCCCCGGGCGCCGGCCACCTACCCCCTGGCGACGACCAGCCACGCCAGGAAGACGGCGACGCCGCCCAGCACCGTGCTCGCG
>CAYSJP010000061.1:0-10424 GCA_964431395.1 uncultured Halobacteriales archaeon | reverse complement strand
CGTCGTATCCCAGCCTGTCGAGGAACGTCTCGTTCGCGTCGATCGGCTCGGCCGTTTCCGGGTCCTGGATGACGATCGCGTCGTTGACGCCATTAAAAATCTGCTCGTACTCCTGCTGGCGGCGCTTTCGCTCCGTGATGTCCCGAACGCTCGCGAGAACGCGCTCCGTGCCCCGGATCTCGATCATCCTGAGGTGGACGTCCCCGATGAACTCCTCGCCGTTCTTTTTCTCGCCTTTGAATTCGAACAACTGTGGCCCTTCCTCGCGGGCCCTCCGTATCCGCTCCGTCGCCGCATCGTAGGTGTACTCCGGGTCTTCCGGCATGATCAGTTCCATGGAGCCATCGAGTAGTTCCTCGCGATCGTATCCCGTTATTTCGCAGTACCGATCGTTCACCTCGAGGATCCCACCGGTGTCGGGGTCGTGAACCACCAGTCCGTCGGAGACGCCCTCGAAGATGTCCCGGTACGTTTGCTTTAGCTCCCGGCGCTCGGTGATGTCGCGCTGGATCGACAGAACGCGCTGCTCGCCGCCGATCTCCGCGCGCGTCAGCGTCGCCTCCAGCCAGAGCCGATCGCCCGCCTTTGTTTCGGCCCGCCATTCGACGGTCTCGGACTCGCCGGTGTCCGCCACCTCGCGGATCAGTTCCCAGCCGCGGTCTCCGGTGTATCCCTCCTCGTTCACGCTCAACCCCTCGATACCCAGCTCCTGGATCCGCCCGAGATCGTACCCGACCATCTCCCGGTAGGCCTCGTTCACCTCGGTGATCTCGCCGGCGTCGGGATCGAAGACGGCGATGGCATCGTTGACACCCTCGAAGATCTGTTCGTACTCGCGCTCGCGCTGGCGGCGTTCGGTGATGTCCCGCATGAGCGAGACGCTGCGTGGCTCTCCGCCGATCCTCGCCCGCGTGGCGGTGACTTCGAGCAGTCGCTGGTCGCCGTCGCTCGTTTCGACCTTCCACTCGAAGGGGTCGACCCCGCCGGTCCGCATGACCTCGGCGATGATCTCCTCCGCCCGGTCGGCCGTGAACCCCTCCTCCTGGACGCTGAGCCCCTCCGTCCCCAGCTCCAGGGTCGTCTCCCGGTCGTACCCGAGCAGTTCACAGAGCGTGTCGTTTACCGCCGTCATCTCGGCCGTTTCCGGGTCGTGAATCACGATCGAGTCGTTGACACTGTTGAAGATCTGCTCGTACTCCCGCTCGCGGCGCTTGCGTTCGGTGATGTCGCGGGCGATCCAGAACACGGTCCGTTTCTCCCCGTCGGTGCCGAGGGGCCCGACGCGGGCTTCGAACCACCGCGTCCCCGCCTGCACGTCGAGCTGGTACTCGATGCGCTGCCGTTCGCCGGCGTCGAGGGCCCGCCGGACGGTGTCGAGAAACCGGTCGGCGGTCTCCGCCGGATACACGTCGTGGAACCGCCGTCCGATGAGCTCCTCGGGATCCCTATACAGCAGGGAACTGTTCCCGCCGGCGACGAGATCGATGCTCCGTCCGTCCTCGTCGATGACGAACACCACGTCCGGAAACGCGGTCATGAAGCGCTCGAACTGCGCCTCGTCGTACCGGCCGTCCGGCGTCGCCCCGCCGCCGTCGGTCAGCGCCTCGATCCGGTCGACGAGCGCGTCGAGGCCACCGCCCTCCGGCCCGGCCCGGACGTAGTCGGTGACGCCAGCCGAGATGGCACGACTCGCGACCGCTTCGTTACCCGATCCGGTGAACAGAACGACGGGGACCTCGGCGTGTGCCTCCCGGACCGTCTCGAGAAACGCCACCCCGTCCATCCCGGGCAGGTCGTACCCGGTGACGAGACAGTCGACGTCGTCCGTCGCCAGCCGTGATAGCCCCGCCCGGGCGTCCGTCTCGGTCACGACCTCGAACGGACTGGGCTCCCTCTCGAGGGCCGCGGCGACGCGTCGCGTCTCGGCGGGATCGCCGTCCACGTGGAGCACGCGTATCGCGTCCCCGTGATTCGCGGCATCTGCTGGCATATCGCGTGACCGCCGGTTCGTTCCATGAACTAAAGAAACTGTCCCCCACCGCGGGTCGGATCACGCTCGTGTGGCGGACTGATCGGTCACCGTCGAGAACCGATCACTCGACGCTAAGATAACTAGATCAGGCGTGTAGCGCGGATGCCGACTGCTAGCCTCAACGTACAGGCACGACCCGGAACTACGAGGGAGTGATGACGGAGGGATCGCCCAGCTGTCGTCGCCCGGCCCCCACGTGGCCGCCGAACGGCACCGGCCTCCGGATCTGAAACCCCAGGAGCCATCCACCAATGTCAACGACACACCTGCGACAGACCCGCGTCGAACACACGCCGACCGAACGGAACGACCTCACCGTCGACGACGACGAACCGAGCAGGGTCCTCCAGACGCTGTCGTCCGAGACCGCCCAGGCCATCCTGGGGACGCTCGGGAACGAGCCAAAACCCGCCTCGGAGATCGCCGACGCCGTCGGAACCTCCCTCCAGAACGCGCAGTACCACCTCGAGCAGCTCGTCGACGCCGGCCTCGTCGAACCGGTCGACGTCTGGTACTCCGCCAAGGGCCGGGAGATGTCCGTCTACGCGCTCACCGCCGAGGAACTCCTGGTTCGGTTCGGAAGTAGTGATGGCTGATCCGGGCGGCTGTCGTCTCCACCGATCCGTGACTCATCGTACTATAGTGATCTGTGTAGTCCCGTGACTGGGTGAGTGACCACTCCAGGGCACGACGGTTCTTGGGTACGGGGGTTTGATTACGCTCCCGGGACAACTCCATCGCGTCGGTCGAACCGGCCATGTGTCCGCTTTCAGGATGCTGTCGACCGATCGAAACGGGGGCAGGGCCTCGGAGAATGGGTCGGCTATCGCTCCACGGTTGCACGCTTTCGGGCCCCAGGGGGGTGGGATGAGCGCGGTCTTCCCGGCCCTCCGGATCACGATGAGCGTTCTCGCCATCTGCACCACGGTGGGACTGACGGCTTATCTGTGGCGGTGGCGATCGGTCCCGACCGCACAGCCGCTGCTCGGAGTCACGACGTCGATGCTGGCCGCGACCGTGATGCACCTCGTCGTGGTGGACCTGTCCGCCCCGGACGCCGTTTACGCGGTGACCGGACTGACGATCAGGGGGAGCCTCCGGACCGCCCTGCTGGTCGATTTCTACGTTCTCATCGCTGCCGGCTGGTTCCTGTTCGTACTCCAGTACACCGGTCGTGCGCGCCGGTTGCTCCGTGCGTCCGTCGGAATCTTCGGAGCGCTCTTTCTCCTCAGCGTCGCGACGACGGCGGCGCTCGTACGCGGTGGGGAGGCGATGGGGCCGGTGGTCCAGTTCACCAACCTGGTCGTCGTTCTCGCGGCGGCGCTGATGACCGTCGGCGTGGTGCTGATGACAACCGCCTCCATCGGACAGAACCCCTTCCCCTTCCGCGAGCCGCTCGTGTTGTCCGCCGGCGCCGTCGTCCTCGTGTTCGGCGTGGTCCTCTTCGGCGTTCTCCTGGAACCGATCATCTTCCCGTTGATGGCGGTGGTCTCCGCCGGGCTGTTCGCCGGGGCCGTCTCCGGCGCACCGACGTTCGAGATGCTCCCCGCGGCCCACGTCGCCGGACGGGATCGGATCATAGAGCGGATGAACGACGCGGTGATCGTTATCGACCGCGAGGAACACGTCCGGGACCTCAATCCGGCCGGGGCAGCAATGTTCGGAAGCGGCCGCGACGCCGCGCTGGGTCGTCCGTTGTCGGAACTGCTCCCGACGCCCGTCGACGTCCCGACGGCGGCGGACGCCGACGAACCGTTCCAGACGGCGGTCCGGGACCGGACGTTCACGGTGACGACGAACCGCATCACCGACGAACGCGACCGGTGGTTCGGCTACCTCCTCGTCTGTGAGGACGTGACCGAACGGCAGGTCCGCGAACGGCGGCTGACCGTCCTCAACAGCCTCCTCAGCCGGGCCGTTCGTGATCGCATGACCGGGGTGGCGGACGACGCGGAGCGGATCGAAGCGGGTGAGATCGATCCGGCCCCCGCCGGCGAGCGTATCTGGTCGACCACGACGGACCTCACGTCGCTGGTCGCCAGCGCCAGGGACGTCGAACGGGCCATCGCGGAACGCGGGACGGGACCCACCGCGTCTCGCACCGACATCGGTGCCGGGGTGGAGCGTCTGGCCGCCCGGTCGTCCGATCCCGACGGGCCCTCCGTGGACCTAACCGTACCCGCGGACGACGTCTTCGCCGCGATCCACCCCCGGTTGCTGCGGAGCGCGCTGGCGACGCTCGTCGACGCGACCGCGAGGGCGGGTGGAGAACCCGTCGAGATCCGGGTGTCCGCGGCGGAACGTGGTCCGGAGATACGCGTCGGTTCGGACGCTCTCGCGACCGACGGGACCGACGGAGCGGACGGCCCGGCGATCGACCGACTCCCGATCGCGATCGCCCGTCTGGCGATCGAGCACGCCGGCGGCGAAGTCGTCGAACCCGACCCCAGTGGCGGGGTCGCCGGCCCCGGCGACGAGGGGTACGTACGCTGTCAGTTGCCCCCGGTCGCCGACACGCCAGGTGGGACCGACCCCGACGCGGAAACCGACGGCGGCAGCAGTGACACCGAACGTCGGAGGGGGAGACGCCGATGACGGGGGCGCCGTGGGTGGCTGCCGGCGGCGTCATCGTGGCCGCGTTCGCCGTCACGGCTGGTTCAGTCCTCCCCAATCGCGACAGTCCCGGGGCCGGCTCGTTCGTGGGCCTCCTCGCGGGACTCGGGACACTGACCGTGATGGTGCTCCTGTTCGCACTCGACGTTCTTCCGGAAGATTCCGTCCGGTGGCTGATCCTCACGGTCTTTGCGGTGTCCGTGTTCGTGTTTCTGGCCTGGACCGCCTTCGCGGTGGCGTTCACCGGACGCGGTCCGGCACTGACCCGGCGCCGCGTCGGTGGACTGGGCGCCCTGTGGGTTCTCACGGTTCTGAGTACGGTGGTAACCGGGAACCTGTCCGGGAGCGTCCAGATCGTCTCGCTGATCACGACCTCGGTCCTCCAGCTGGGCGTCGTCGTGTTCCCGGTGTTCGGCGTGTTCGTGGCGGCACGGTCGTCGATCGTCTACGGCGACCTGCCGACCGGCCGGGCGGCTACGCTCGTCGGCGGAGGACTGCTCGTGACGCTGCTCGTCGTGCCGCTTACGTTTCTGGGCGTCGATAACTCCGAGGTGCTGTTCTCCGTCCTGCTCGTCCATCTGGGTGTCATCGCAGCCGTTTTTCTGGTCGCCCAGCTACGATACGACCTGCTGGACGACCCCCCGATAGCGGGACATCTGGCCCGGGAGACGGTTCTGGACACGATGTCGGACGCGGTCGTCGTCGTCGACCGCGAACACCGGATACTCGACGCGAACCGGGCCGCGGAGCGCACCTTCGGGATCGATCCGACGGACGCCTCCGTCCAGTCGACCGCAGAGACGGTCGGGATCGACGCGGAGACGGATCTCGGGGAACCGCTCCCCCTCGAGACGACGGCCGGTCGCAGGCAGTTCCAGGTGAGTCGGACGTCGCTCTCGGAGGGCCGCGGAACGCTCGTCGGCTACGCCTACCGGCTTCGGGACGTGACGGACCGGCGAACGCGCGAACAGCGCCTCGAGGTGCTCAATCGGGTGCTCCGGCACAACCTGCGGAACGACCTCGACGCCGTCCGCGGGTTCGCTGAACCACTCCTGACTCCGGACCGTCGCTCCGACGCCGACGTGGCCGATCTCGCCGGACGGATTCGAACGACCGCCGACGACCTCGCCGAAATCGGGGCGACCGTCGAGCGGGCCGAGCGGATCCGCTCCCGGGATCCCCCCGAGCGAACGGAGATCGATCCCGTCGAACTCGCCGAGTCGGTCGCGGCAGACATCGAGGGAGGTGAGGTCGCCGTCACGGACACCGAAGCGCCGGTGGCGATCACGACCGACCCCGCCGTTCTGCGAACGGCACTCGACGAGCTCGTCACGAACGCGGTCGAGCACGGCGACCGGGAGCCCCCGGCCGTCGAAATAGGCGTCGAGCGAACGGAAGGCGGGGCCGCGATCGAGATACGTGACGAGGGGCCGGGTATTCCGGAGTCGGAGATCGAGGTGATCCGCAAGGGAAGCGAAACGGCCCTGGACCACGGGAGCGGACTCGGGCTGTGGGTCGCGAACTGGGCCGTGACGGACCTCGGAGGCGAGATCTCGTTCCGGGAGCGCGACCCGCGCGGTAGCGTGGTCAGAGTGACACTGCCCGCACGGGCGACCGCATCTGATGCCGACCGGACGGGCACGTGACCCGTTCGTCATACTGCCGGCTGTAACTATTTCAAGCTATTCGCGACCCGGGGTCGCGAAATGCTGTACGGACTTACAGCCGGCAGTATCAATCCTGCGTGTGAGCGTCCTCGCGCGCCGCCGTGGACTCGTCTCGACCCATCCGGACCGCCCACACGCCGGCGTCAGTGGCCCGGCTCCACAGCGCGATGATGCTTGGCAACACGAACACGCTCGCGACGAAGGCCGTGCTCAGCGCGACCACGACGATGGACCCGAAGCTCTGCATCCCGGGACTGGGGACGAGCAGCAGCGTCGCGAACGCACAGACCGAGGTGAGGGTGCTTCCCAGCAGGGCGCCGCCGGTTCCCGTGACGGCCCGCTCCAGTGCCTCGTAGGTGTCCGCACCCTCGCGGCGTTCGTCGGCGAACCGGTCACCCAGGTGGATGTTGTAGTCGATGCCGAGTCCGATCACCAGGCTCATCAGGAGTGCGGTGAGCAGGTTCAGCGGAATCTCGAGGACGTACATTCCGCCGACGACTAAACCCACCACGAGCGTGATGGGGATGGCAACGACGGCACCGAGCGTGGCGGTACCATGCATCAGCCTGAAGATGATCGCCATCACCACCACCACCGCCGACAGGGCGATGAACATCGTCAGCAGAATGCCCGACTGGAGCGTATCGAGGATCGACTGGGAAACGGCGAACGACCCGGCGAGGGTCGTCGCGTGTTCGCCGCCGTCGGTCATCGTGGTCGCCCCGTCTTCCAGGGTGCTCACGTACTCTCCTCTGTCCGTCCAGTCGTCGGTGTTTAGCGTCACCGTCACCAACAGTGAGCGGTACTCGCCGTCGGTCCGCTCGATGACCCGGCTGGCCGTCTCGCTGTCGGCGTCGTAGAACGCGTCGTACAGCGAGGCGAGGTTCTCCTCTGGGACGCCATCGCCGTCAGTGTCGGCGTTATCGAAGGTCGTCGCGAACGACTCGTTTTCCTCTGCGGTCGCCTGCATCGCCGTCACCGGCGAGACGACGGGCGGACTCTCCGAGGCCTCGAGCACGACGCCCGCCTCTCTCAACTCGGCGGTGCCGTTGTAGACGTCCTGGAGCGCACCGTCGTCGGTGACGTTGTTTTCGATGAGGATTCGTGACTGCGTTGAGTCGACCGCTCCGGCGGGCTTGTACGCCTCATCGACGTGATTGCTTCGCTCCTGGTACTCGTGGACGTCCCAGCCCAGTGGTCCCGGGAGGTCCTGTTTCCAGTCGGCGATATCGTCGTCACCGCCGCCGAACTGTTCCTGATCGAGGTCGGCCCACACGAGACCGCCGGCGGCAGCCCCGGCGACCGCCAGCACGATCACGACGGGTGCAGCCCGTCGTGCGATCCGTACGCTCGATCCCAGCGTCGGCGCGAGGAATCGACCCCGACCGAGGGCTCCCTTCGAGCGGTCGAAACCGAACCGCTCTAGAAAACCGTCGATGCTGATTTTCAGCGCCGGAACGATGGTGGTGAACAGCACGAACGCCGACACCACACCGAGCGTGATGCTCACACCGAGATTCCGAACGAGCGGCAGGGGGTTCACCAGGTTCGACAGGAATCCGATCGCGGCGGTCACCGTGACCAGGACCAGCGCGGTCGCCACGTACCGGACGCCGCGGTTCATCGGGGCGCGAATCCCCTCCCCGTCGCCACGTTCCTCGCGATAGCGGTTGAACACGTGGAAGCCGAAATCAACGCTCAGTCCGATGATCAGGACGGCCGGGATGACACTGATGGTGCCGGCGGAGACGCCGATCCACCCCATGATCCCGAACATCCAGAGAACCGACAGCGCAACCCCGGTCATCCCGACCACGACGTCGACGAGGTCGCGGTAGGCAAACACGAGCACGAACAGGATGAGAAGCAACGCGATGGGGAGAGCCAGCTCGGTCGCCTGCGTGGTGAAGTGTGCGTTGTACTCCTGTACGGCGTTAGAGCCGAGCGTAAAGAATCCGGCCTCGGACCGGTCGTTCGCGGACTCATACAGCGTCTCGGTTGCGCCTTCAACTTCATCATCGGACACCTCGGTGTCCAGCATGAACAGGAGGCGCCTGTCCTCGGCCGTCGTCGACGCGGGATCGTGATCTGACGGCAGGAACCGGAGCGCCTGCGGGTCGTTCGCGAGCGTCGCCGCGACGAGGCTCTCGACCTCGGCGGCGCTCGCGGACTCGAGCGCCTGGATCTGTGCTTCGAGACCCGGATCGTCCGCCTCCGCGGCCCTGGTCGCGATCAGGTTCGAGATGCCGACCACGCCGTCACCGTCGAGCGCGGCCTGCAGGGACGCGTTGTCAGTGACGGACTGCTGGTACCGGAGCCCCTCTAGAAGTGATGCCTTCGAGAGGGCGTTTCCGCTCTCCGTTCGGACGTACACCGTCGTCAGCGTCGTGTTCGCGTTCTCCCTCTCGCCGTAGTTGTCCTCGATGTACTGTGCCGTCTGTACCCGATCGAGGTCGTCGAAGGCTTCGGCGTCCGCCCCGGCCTGGCTCCCGGTGTCCAGCATGGGAATCCCGGCGACCACGACGCCAGTCAGGACGAGCACGACGAGGAGCGTGATCCGGTTGTGTTCCGTGACGCCGTCGATCACGCGCTCGAGGCCGTCGCGTATCATCGTTCGCTACCCCCTCTCCGCGTCGCCGTCAGTTCCGCACCGTCGACCGGGCGGGGGCCGATCCCCGGGAACCCGAAGACGACAGGGACCGTTCGACGCTCGAACTGCGTCGGTGTGCCGCATCGTGTTTGAAACATCGTCCGTGGTCGTTCCATCACACTGTGGGGGCCTGTGAATCGGCGCTAACTATCGTGAACAGCCGTCGACCCGAGTCTAGTTATTCAAACCCCCGGTGGACGCGCCGCGGGCGGCCCGTCAGATGGAGGGGTGCCCACCCGGCGTATCGCGGGTGCCCCCTCGTCCAGCGACCGGCCCCGTGACCGTCCGGGGCGTCCAGCCGAACCCGGGGAACGCGGATATATCCGCATCCGGACCGTACGGCCGGTAATGGCACGGAGCGGCGGTGTCGATCGCGGGCGGACCGAAACGAACGTGGCCGAGGACCACGCCAGCGACGACGCCGACGGCCCGGACGACCCCGCCCTCGAGATCGACGGCCTCTCCAAGCAGTTCGGGAGCGGCGACGACGCGGTCCTCGCGGTCGAGGACGTGAGTCTGACGGTCGAGCGGGGCTCCGTCGTCGGCCTGCTCGGACCGAACGGGGCCGGCAAGACGACGCTGATCAAGTGCGCGCTGGGGATCGTCATCCCCGACGCCGGGACGACCCGGGTGTTCGGCACGGACGTGTCCGAGGGCCGACGCGCGGCGTACGCCGACGTCGACGCGATGCTGGAGGGTGCCCGTAACGATTACTGGCGGCTCACGGTTCGGGAGAACCTGCGGTACTTCGCGACCATCCACGGCATCGACCCGGATTCCGTGGCCGGGCGACACGACCGGCTGCTCGACCGGTTCGACCTCGCGTCCAGGGCGGACACGCCGGTTCGGGATCTCTCCCGCGGGATGAAACAGAAGGTGTCGCTCGCGAGCACGCTCGCGGGCGGCGCGGAACTCGTCTTTCTCGACGAGCCGACGCTCGGACTCGACGTCGAGAGTTCCCGGACCCTCCGGCGTGAGCTGCGCCGGCTCGCCCACGAGGAGGGACTCACCATCGTCCTCAGCAGCCACGACATGGCCGTCGTCGAGGACGTCTGTGATCGCGTCGTGATGATGGCGGAGGGGGAGATCGTCGCCGACGACACGGTCTCGGCGCTGCTCGCCGGTAACGGTCGCAACACGCTCCGGGTCGCGAGCGCCGACATCGACGACGCGGTCCTCGCGACGCTCGGAGAGCGGTTCGACGTGGGCTCCGTCGAGTCCGTCGACGGTCGCACCCGCGTCGAGGTCGGCGCCGCGGGCGACGGCCTGTACGACCTGATGGACACGCTCCGCAGGGCGGGCGTCACGGTCGAGGACATCCGAACCGTGCAGCCGGAACTGGAGGAGGTGTTCGTCGACCGGACCGGCATGGAACCGGACGGCGCCGACGCGCGGGGGCGGTCGCCGTGAGCCGAGACGCCGACACGCGGAGGCGGTCGCCATGAGCCGAGACGCGGCCGCA
>CAYSJP010000060.1:0-10444 GCA_964431395.1 uncultured Halobacteriales archaeon | reverse complement strand
TCGGGACCAGCGGGCACTCGTAGGCCTCCGCGTAGGAACAGAAGGGGTTGTACGCGCGGTTGAAATCGAGGATCCAGTTCCCGTCCGCGGTGCGGTCGTCGGCCTCCAGGTCGAGATATCGCCCCGCGGGATACGTCTCCTCGCCGTTCGTCGCGTCCCGGAAGGGCACCCACAGGCGGGTCTCGTCCGGATCGGACCGGTACGCCTGGAGGACGGCCGCCTCGCCGCCGACCTCGACGCGGAACTCGCCCCACCGCCGGTACGTCTGGCTGCCGTCCTGGGTCGTCTCGACCGTGATGCGTTCTTTCTCGTCGTGCTCCTCCAGGGGGGGCTCGAACCGGTAGGCGGGATCCGGCGGGAAGTACTCCAGCCCGTCGAACCCCCCGCGATCCCCTGCCGGGATCGGCGACCGAGGGTGCTCCGCGAGGAACTCGTCTTTCTGCGCGCGCTCCTCCTCGAGCCGCGACGCGTAATTCTCGGGAACGCTCACGACTGGATATAGGTCCTCGCGGCCTAAAAACCGGAGGCTGTCGTGCAACACCCCCGCCAGTCCGCGCGACCGCGTCTCGCCCGGGAACGAGCACGAACCCTCGATCCCCTCGATTGGGTGGTAACGTACTCCACCCACAGTGAGGAGTGCGCGGGAGGTGCTGTGAGGAGTACGTGGGATGTGCTCCGTACCCGAGCGTGGGATGCCGTTCCGGATGGCGAGGTGAAGCGGAGCCACGTACCGGTACGTTCGTCTACTGTCGTCTCGGTAGTCGTCACGCCCTCGTGCGTCTGACGCACGCAAGACAAACTGTCATCCCGCGGTTTCACCCCTTTGTTTCGGGTGGACCGATGCCGCCGACGTGATACGCGCTCCGTTCATCGTGCCGTTCTCGCGTATCGTTTTCGAGGATGATCGTCGCTGCTACCGGGTGTCCGACCGGGGGAGTTCCACGGTGAACACCGATCCGCGAGGGTCGTTGTCCTCGATCCACACGTCCCCGTCGTACTCCTCGACCAGCGTCTGGACGAGAGAGAGGCCGCCGTTCTCCGCCTCCCCGCCCCGCGGATCGAGGACGTTCTCCTTTTGTTCGTCGGGGATGCCGGGCCCGTTGTCGGCGACGGACAGCCTGACTGTCCCCGTGGCGGTTTCGACTTCGACGTGAACCCGTGGCTTCTCGGCATCGTTGTGTTCGACCGCGTTCTCGAGGAGGTTATCCACGACCGACTCCAGCCCCGCGTTGGCAGTGACGGGGGCGTGATCGGGGAGGTCGGTCGTCACGGTGAGATCGTAGGTGCTCTCCACCTGGGCGGCCATCTCGGCAGTGATTGTCGCGAGATCGACGCGTTCGAGGTCAGGATCTCCGAGCAGGGTCTCCGCGACCACACCGGTCGTTTCGATACGGGTGAGCGCTTCCTCGGCCCGTTCGGCGATGACCGATGCGCGCTCGGAGTCCGCCGAGTCAGCGTCCGTCCTGATGAGGTCGGCGTAGCCGTGGATCGTGTTCAGGTCGTTGCGGAGATCGTGTCGAATGAGACCGTTGACGAACCCGAGCGCATCGCTCACCACGTGTGCCTGCCGGGCTTCCGTCCGCGCGCGGACGGTGCTGTAGCCCGCGATCACGGCCGCGAGACCCCCTACTTCGATCGCGATCAACAGTGGAAAGATCGCTTCACCGATGACGCGTCCCTCGAACGCTCGCACGAGGAGCGAGAGGCCCGTGATGGTTCCGAAGAGGGCGGCGCCGAGCAGACACCAGACCCAGACCCGCCAGAGATCCTCGGGAGAGAGATCGGTGCCGGACAGCCAGTACCCGGCGTACACCAGTCCGAGTGCGGGCAATCCGTCGAGAAAAAGGGCAACGACGGGGCCGACGGACCCGCCGAGAGCGTAGAGTTCGGTCGCGTGATGAACGACCGCGATCAGGAATAGCACTACTCCAAGGCCCATGATCAAAACCGGGGCTCTAGCCTGCAGGCGACGGTAGTCCATGAGATACGTTCTATACTGTCGGACAGAAGCAGTGATACGTTCCGCCGGGGGACGGTCCCCGGTGGAGATCATCAAACGTTCCGTCCGACAGTATAACGTTCCGTACGATTTCGGGCGGTTATATATCAGGATATCGGAACTCGACGATGACGTCGATCTCCGTCGCGCAGTTCGAAACAGGGGACACTCCCACCCGGAGGCGCGTCACACCCGGGTGATTCGCTCGACGGCGACGCTGGCGCCCGCCGCCGCGGGGTAGACGACGTCGTCGACGATGCTGCGGTGGCCGTAAGCCTGTTCGCCGTCCCGGGCGATCCGGAGGACCGTCCGCGCCTCCGGCGCGACCTCGCGGGCGAGTTCACACACCGCGAGGTTCACCTCGGTGTCGTTGGTGAGCGCGGCGACGACGTCCGCCTGATCGGGGTCGGCCCGCCCGAAGACGTCGTGATCGGAGCCGTCACCCTCGATTACCGTCCCCGCCGTCCCGGACAGTGCCTCCGTCTTGTCGGGGTCGCGCTCGATGATCGTGATCGTGCAGCGTTCCTCGCGCAGTCGCTCCGCGGCGTGCCGGCCGACGCGGCCGCCGCCGACGATGATGACGTGGTCGTTCATTGCTCGATCGGCGGTGCCAGGTCCCGGCCGAACTCGTCGAACTCGGCGACGTCGTCGGGGATCCGTCGGTCGAGTTCCCGGGAGTCGCGGTTGTCCGGGAGGGGGCCCCGGTCCGCGGCGACGGGCTCCCAGCCGGGTTTGATCTTGACGCTCTTTGCGGGCGTCCCGACCGCGACGTGGTGGGCCGGAACGTCGCCACGGACCATCGCCGAGGAGCCGACCATTGCGTTCTCCCCGACGCGACAGCCCGCGTGGACCATCGCGCCGTACCCCAGGCGGACGTCGTCGGCCAGGATCGTCCGGTAGTTGGTGACGTCGGTCTGGTCGACGACGTCGTGGTTGTGGGTGTGGACGTGGGCCCGGTCGGCGATCGAGACGCGGTCGCCGACGACCAGCTCGCCGCGATCGTCGAGCAGGACGTCGTTGTGAACGACGACGTCGTCACCCATCTCGATGTTGTGGCCACACTGGATCTTGATGCCGGAGAACAGCCGCAACCCGTCGCCGGCCTCGGCGAAGAGGTGATTCGCGAGCGTCTCCCGGAACGGCAGCGCGAACGCGGTGTCGTTCGCGAGTGGCGACACGTCGAAGCACCGCCAGAGGTACAGCAGACACTTCGATTCGCGGAGCTCCGCGGGGTCCTGTTCGGCCCACCGCTCGGTCTCGACGAACGCGTTCCGCGGGTCGTATGCCCGCAGTCGCGCCTCGGTTATCGGGGACAGCGGCTCCCCGTTTCGGTACCGCTGGTAGGCATCGCGATCGCCGAACAGGTCGGCGAGCAACTCCGCGACGACGTCCGCCGTGTCCGTCTCCGAGGAGAGCCGGCGATCCACGTGCTCGATCGCCCGGTCGACCGTGTCCCGCGCGTCGGCGGGGAGTTCTATCTGGCGTTTCGTCATGTGAACGCACGTCGAGAGTTCCGGAGTTTTCGAACAGACTCCGGCCTCCGTCTCGTGTTAGGTAAAACGATCGCATTTGTAGGTAAGTCTTTTTTGCACATACATCCTAATATTGTTCGTACAGACAAAGGGGTCCGGTGGAAGCGAACCCGGGTGGGTATCGGGATCCATCCAAGAAGTTAACCCGATCCCGCGTCGAGCAAAACCAATGAGCGGCCGGCCCCGAAAGCCCGACTGGCTGTCGATGGACCTGCCATCGGGCGAGGAGTTCACCGATATAAAACGGACCCTCCGGAGCCACGACCTCCACACGGTGTGTGAGGAGGCGAACTGCCCGAACATGGGCGAGTGCTGGTCGGGCCGGGACGGCCCCGGGACGGCGACGTTCATGCTCATGGGCGATCGCTGCTCGCGCGGGTGTAACTTCTGTGACGTCGAGACGGGCGGGATGGAACCACTCGATCCGGACGAGCCCGAAAACGTCGCCCGCGCCATCGCGGAGATCGGCCTCGACTACGTCGTTCTCACGTCGGTCGATCGCGACGATCTGGCCGACCAGGGCGCGGGCCACTTCGCCAGGACCGTTCGGGAGATCCGGCGACGCCACCCCGACGCCCTGATCGAGACGCTCATCCCCGATTTCCGAGGCGATCCCGACCTGGTGGGGAAGATCGTCGACGCCGGGCCGGACGTGATCGCCCACAACGTCGAGACGGTCCAGCGCCTCCAGTGGCCCGTCCGGGACCGGCGGGCGGGCTACGAGCAGTCACTCTCCGTGCTCCGGCGGATCGCCGCCTCGGACGCCCACGCCAAGACCAGCCTCATGCTCGGCGTCGGCGAGTACCACCACGAGGTGTACCAGACCCTCTCGGATCTCCGGGAGGTCGGCGTCGACGTGGTGACGCTGGGGCAGTACCTCCGGCCCTCCCGGTCGCACCTGGAGGTCGAGCGATACGTTCACCCCGCGGAGTTTTCCACCTGGCGCGACGTGGCCGAGGAAGAACTCGGGTTCCTGTACTGTGCCAGCGGGCCGATGGTGCGGTCGTCCTACCGGGCGGGCGAGTTGTTCGTCGAGGCGATCCGGCGGGAGGACGCCTCGCTCGAGGAGGCGCGGGCCCGCGCCCGGAGCGCGAGCGCGGAGTGACGATCGGGGGCTGGGGGAACCGATCGGAGCTATTTACCACCGTCTCAAGATCCATCTAGTAATCACTACAGACGACTCAGAAACCGCTCTACGTCCAACACATCAGGATCTCACCACGATAACCGTGAGAAGACAGGGGCCGAATCGTGCGTGCCGTGTATAAACCCCGTGACTCTGCACGGTTATTGGACGGTTGATCGCCCGAGTCGCCTCATTTCAGCTACGATCATCAAAGTTATCGAATCCAACACATTCGGACTACCGAGAGACACACAGAGGGAACCATCAATGATCGCTTGGACCGAACTTACCCCCGTTCTCGGCCAAGCAGAGCACGACCGATCACGGCCAAGAGGGCAACGACAGTGAGCCAGGTTGGGAACGAGAGTGGCGGCGACGTCGTCGTCTCCGTGGATGACTCGTCGTCCCCCCCATCAGCAGTGCCGGGCTCCGCGTGGGTGGACTCGCTCGTTGCTTGAGTGGAGTCGGTCGGTCCCTCGTCGCCACCGGCTGTCGTCTCCGTGGGCTCGTCAGCCGGCGACCCGGGATCGAGATGAGCGCTATCGGCAACTGGTGGATTCGCTCGGAACGTCGCATCCGCGGGCAGCAATTGCGAATCCCGGTCCGAGGACGTGAGGTACTCGTAGCATGCCTCCGTCTGACTCTCGTCAACCCCTCGGCTCCCGGTCATCTCGTGGGTGCCAGTCGTCCCGAGTTCGGCCATCGTCGGGCCGGCGGATTCGTCGCCGGTGCCCACCCGCTCGGCGTCGTAGGGCTGCCAGGGGGCGTACGTCTCCCAGACCACCTCGCCTTCGGGCGTGACCTCGATCAGGCGGTGGCCACGCCGATCCACGACTAACGTGTTCCCGCTGGGGAGGCGGTCGGCGTCACGGGGCTCATCAAGGCCGCCACCTCGGAGCACCCAGGTCCGGTCCCAACCCCCCTCGGTTCTGGCGTACTCGACCACGCGGTCGTTGAGGCTGTCAGCAACGAGGAGCGTTGACCGCCCGTTCTCGCCCCTGAGGTAGTCGGGATTGTGCTGCTCGTTGAGAATGTTGTAGGCGTCGTCCGCGCCGAATCGCCACACGACCTCCTTCGTCGATCTGTTTATTGCGACCACTTGGTCGTAGTTGCGCACTGAAACCATGAACACGCCCTCGGCAATCTGTTCGATGTCGTTGTTGTGGGTCCAGTCGCCGCCGAACTCGCCGCCGAGGTCCTTCGGGAACGCCTCGGGATGATCCGCAAACCGATACTCCCAGACGACCTCACCCTGAGTGAGGTTATACACCACCACACTGTCGTTGCCGTCCCGGGGCATGTTGTTGATCACGAGCTCGTCGCCGTTGATCAGGTCCGCGTCGTGGGAGTCGCCGATCTCGGGGAACCGGTGGACGGCTTGGTGTTCACCGGTCGTCGGATCGATCACCTCGACGCCGGAAAAGCCCACGTCCGTTACTGAGAACAGCAGGCTGCCGTTGGCCATCGGGTCGACGTCGTAGGCGTACCACCGGCCATTGTCAGCGATGTTGTGGACGCCGATTATCGAACCCTCCGGGGCGATACCGACCAGCATTCCATCGGTTTTCTCGCCACCCCGGACGCCCTGGATTGACAGCAGGGTGGCGTTTTCCGGTTCGTCCGTGACCGTCCCGACACAGGGGTTCGGTTCGTCGGCGTGCTGATCCGCGGGCGGCGTAACCGCCCCCCCGACCGGGGCCGAGATGCCGGCCAAGACGAGCATCGAAACAGCGAGCAGAACGATCCTCGTGCGCATGGTCGCGTGGTGCATACGACGGAATATAAAATGTGCTGGCGCTGAATGCCGGTATTCTGTAGCCCATCCCGGTTAGCACCGCCGTTTCCGGATCGGTCACCTGTGCAAGACTCGCGCCCTGATCGGTCACGCCGTTTCTATCAATAACAGATGATATCGAGGGGTGTTCGGTGACTCGTTGATCCGTAGATACCGATGGGGTAGTAGCAGCGTCCCCTGTGTGAAGATCCCGATGGCACGCCGGAACCACGCCATCGGGAGCGTAACGCACTTGTCCGTTAGCTACCAGAATTAATTCGATGACGCGACCCCGGCTCGCCCTGCTGAACGCCTCGCACGGAGCCTACACCGCCCGGAACTTCCGGCGGGAACTCGACGCCGACCTCGTCGAGTTCGACGCCGACGAGGGCGACCTGCCCGAGGGGTTCGACGTCGACGGCTTCGTCGTCACCGGCTCGCGCGCCTCGGTGTACTGGAACGAGGACTGGATCGAGGCGCTGGTCGACTGGACCGCCGAGGCGATCGATCGCGGGCTGCCGTGTCTGGGCGTCTGTTTCGGCCACCAGGTCGCCGCCGAGGCGCTGGGTGGCCGCGTCGAGGGGATGGGCGAGTACGAGATCGGCTACCGCGAGGTCCGCCGGGTCGGGGAGTCGCAGTTGCTCGAGGGGGTCGACGACGCGTTCACCGTCTTCACCTCCCACCAGGACGCCGTAGTCGAACTCCCCCCCGGCGCCGACCCCATCGCCGAGAACGAGTACGGTAACCACGGCTTCCACGTGGCGGGCGGCGGCGGACCGGACGCGAGCGGCGCGGTCTTCACCGTCCAGTTCCACCCCGAGTACGACGTGGCGACCGCCGAGACGGTCGCCGGCCAGAAGGACCTCCCTGCGGAGAAGGAACGCCGCGTCTTCGAGGGCATCAACGAGGAGAACTTCGAAGCGTCCCGTGTGGCCAAAACGCTGTTCTCGAACTTCACGGAGTACGTCCGCCGGGTGGAGACGCCACTCGCAGCCGACTGATCGGGGCACGAGCGGTACGGGCCGGCTGATCGGGGCACGCAACTCCGCCCGAGCACGTCTTGTCCCGGCCCGGAACGGGGTGGTCACATGACTTACCCGTGTGGGGAACTAACTCCGAGTTACACTATCTCGTATGTCTCCCACTGATCCACCCCGGAAGCAGCCCGAGGAGGTCCGGGACGCGCCGCCGATCGCCTGTGAGGCGTGTGCGTCTGCGCTCGACACCCCCGGGCGGCAGTCGGTCTCCTTCCTGCTTCTCGACGAGCTGACGCTTCCCGTGGTCGGGTGTGACGCCCACCTCGGGTCGTTCGCCTCCGTCTGTGAACTGACGACCACGGACACGGCCGACCTCCTGCAGCACCGGCCGGCGGGGGGGATTCGATGTCCCAGCTGCCACCTCGCGCCCACTACTCCGTCCCACCCCGTCGTTCCGATCCAGGGTGGGGCAGTTGCCGTTCTCGGGTGCTCGGAACACCAGGTCGGGATCGTCGAGCGGTTCCGCGCCGGGCTGGACATTCAGGACCAGCTGTCCACGTCGCTCGATCCCGCGGGGTAGCGACCCACACACCGCCGGTCGCCGGGAATCCCATCCCACGGGAGTCGTCACCGGGAACGATCAGCACCACGTGGCCACGGGGACATCGAGGCCGCGGCGTCCTGCCCCGTCAGCCACGGTCCGACCGCACTGTGCAGATGACTAGACCCGCGTTCGCGACCGATCGAAGATAGTAGCGGGGTGGTACAGGGAAATGGGGCCACAAGAAGCTATCAACGATGTCGAAGTCAGAATCCGCACCCCGCGCCGTCCGGCCGACGATCGAACGGAACTCCGACTCGCTGGATGAGGGCGGCGCGATGGCCGACGGCGACGAGATACTCTCACTCGTGAGCGACGAGTACGCCCAGCGAATCCTGGACGCGCTCGGTGAAGAGCCACTCGCCGCCAGGGAACTCGTGAACCGGCTGGACGCCTCCCGGGCGACCGTCTATCGCCGGCTCAACAGGCTCGAGTCGACGGGCGTCGTCGAAAGCTCGATGACGATCCACCCGGAAGGCCACCACCGGAAGGAGTTCCGGATCACCGTCGAACGGATGGACCTCACGTTTGGATCCGACGGCGTCATGATCGACGTCCTTGGCTGACGGCGGTCGTCGTCCCCTCCGCCGTGTCGGCAGGGGTACTCTCCGCGCTCGGGATGGGTCATACTGATCGTCGTAGTCTCTTACCGGTGATCGCCGCCACCGGAGAAGGCGAATCCCCGTCCAGTCACGGGCGACGGGGAGAACGTGGGGTCGGGAACCGGTACACTGCGGGGTCGTTTCGGGCCTTCAGATCGCCGGGACCCACGCCATCTGCGGGATCGAGGGAGCACGGCGGTCCGTGTCGATCGTCACTCCTCGGCGAAGTCGGAGAGGCTCTCGCCGACGCGGAAGGCGATCGCCTCGTCCTCCTCGTCGGAGCCGAGCGCGATGCCGACCATCTCCTCGTCGGTGTCGTCGATCGTCATCGTCTCGGTCGCCTGTGAAATGCCATCGACCTCCGTGTTCGCGAGTTCGACGCTGATCTCGTAGGACCCCGTTTCGGTCCAGACGTCGGCGTAGGTCGCGCCCGAATCCTCCTCGTTGTCCTCGGAGTCGGCCGGCGCTAGATCGAACGTCTCCTCGAGGGCAGTGTCGCCGGCGGGGTCGACGACCTCGATCGATCCCTCGACCCGGCGGTTCACCTCGTTGAACACGTTGACCTCTTCGAGGATCTGGTTCCCGATGAAGTCCACGACGGCCGAGCATCCGGCCGCCGCCGTCAGGAGTGCTGTTCCGCTCGCCGCGAGAAATCGCCGTCGGGTGGTCGAGACGCCACCGGAAGGGTTGTGTGAACTCATTGTCGGACGACGATCAACGATCGGGACCCCGATCGCCTAAACGTACACGCGGTGTCTCCCGCAGTGATATCCCGCGCCCGGCGGGAGAATCCGGCGGTTATCGGCTCGCTTCCACGTCGACGACATCCTCGTCCGCGATCGTGATCCACTCCGTCGGCGCCCCGGGACGGTCTTCGTCCCGGTCGGCGGCGAACGTGATCGTCCCTTCGTCCTCGTTGCGGATGACGTCTATCGGATCAGATTCGTGGGCCGGGGATCGGTGAGGCGTCGACATCGTAGTCGGTTCGACGCTCCCCTCGACGCTGAAATTGCACGCTAATAGTCGTCATGCTGCGGCCCGGACGCTCTAGTAATCCCAATGGAACCGACTGTGGTGGTTCGAACCGGTGGGGGCCCCAACCGACTGGCCACGACGGTTCCGAACACCCGTGATACGGCTTGGCGCGTCTCATAATGACTGTTGTAGCCAATCACCGCATCGACCGCCCGACGGCAGGCGGTCGGAGCGGTAACACGCTACAACAGTCATTATCAATGGACGCCGACGCCGTGGTCAACGTCCGCATGGAGAGCTCCGAGATCGCGAACGGCGGGTCGGAAGTCATCGCGTACGGCACCGCCGTGCGAGTGGAGTAGCCGGTGTCGTCACTGGATAAAGAGGGTCGGGTCACCGTACCGTGGATCGCTTTCCGGTTGTCCGGTCACGGATGGATCCGGGGAGTGTCGCCTCGCAGTTTTGTCCCCTCCCACAGGCTGACTAGTCAGTGTCGTGGATTATTATATCGTGGTATTAACATGCGAGTAACAGATGACGGGCGAGCAACCGGCTGTAGTCAGGCATGAACACGGCCCTAACGGAAATCTAACTGATGCGATCGTCACTGCGACGGCTGCCGTGACCGGGCGGGCCCCCGGAGAGTTACCCCTGCTCCTCGATACGGTGGATCCCGAGGGACTGAACAGGCTGTTTGATAGCGCGAACGGGGACGAATCCTCCCTCAGGGTCGGCTTCGAGTATGCGGGTTGCCATATCGTGATAGAGCACGAGGAGGTCCGGGTGGAACGGAAGAACGACCGGTAATAACGACTCGTGTGGGCAATCACCGTTCGACCGCCCGACTGCAGGCGGTCG
>CAYSJP010000059.1:0-10472 GCA_964431395.1 uncultured Halobacteriales archaeon | reverse complement strand
GCTTGTTCAAAACGATGTCGACGACACCGTCGCCGTCAGGGTCGGCGGTCTTCCGCTCACCGACCGGATCAAACGTCGTCGACAGCACCCAGTCGCCGATTAGTCTTTGGATTTCCCCGAGCGTGAGTTCGCCCTCGTCATCTCCGTCGTTGTCGCTGGCGGCAAACTGCGCGAGCGCTTCGAGGTCGAGGTCACCACCAGGTGCGCCGAGGACGATGTCGTTCGTGCCGTAGTTCGTGTAGTACGCGGGAGACTCCGGTGGGTCGTCGACCGCGCTCGGGTTGAGGAAGCCACCGTCATCGCCCAGGAAGAACCCCTCGGGGCCGGTCGCGGCCACCGACAGCCCCTGGGCGCCCTCGTTCGGAAGGCTGATGAAGTTCTTGTCCTTGCGAAGGTCCGCGCTGTCGTTTCCGGCGGCGATCACAAGCAGCGTGTCCTCTTTGTTCGCGAACGTCATGATCTTGTTGAGCGCACCGCCGTAGAACTCCCCCAGCCCCTGCCTCGGAATCGGGTACGCCCCGAGCGAGAGATTGGCGACGTCGGCGTCGACTGCTGTGGCGTAGACGATAGCGGCGAGGACGGAGCCGAAACTCGCGGTCGGTCCCGAGAACACCCGGAGATCGACGATCTCGGCACCCGGTGCCGTCCCGACGACGCCGGTGTCGTTGTCGAGCGCGGCCGCAGTCCCCGCGACGTGGGTGCCGTGGTCGTCGAACAGCGCACCCGTGCCGTTGTTGTCCGCCGTGAAATTAGCCGACAGATTCTCGTTGACGTTCAGGTCCGGGTGCCCGGCGAACACGCCGTCGTCGACGATCGCGATTCGGGTGCCCTCGCCGCGGGTTATTTCGTGTGCCTCGCGGATGTCTTGGACCTGCTTGTCCCACTCCAGGTCGTAGAGATCGGTGTCGTTCCGACTCGCGGGCACGTCGAAGAGGTCCCGTGACCCCGCCAGTTCGTCGGGTACGTCCGGCTCATCGAGGGTGACCTCGATGTCCGGCGCGTAGTCCTTCACCACTCGTGACCGGTCGAGGGTGTCCGCGTCGCCGCCTACGACCGCGTAGTCGACGCCGGGCATCTCGTGGACGACATCCACCCCATCGGGGAGTCGTCCACCCTTCGTCTCGACGATGAACCGATCCGTCCGCGTCGCCGCCGTGACCTGTGTTCCCGCCGCGATACCACCCAGCACTGCTCCGCTCACCTTGAGGAAGGTGCGCCTGGTATTGTGCACCATGTCAGATAATGGCAATTGGCGGATCATAAAACTAGTCCGAATTTTGGGGACGTGGCCAAGGCGCGAAAATCGATTGAACACCCGGAGCGCAGTTGCCGGGTCGGCAGCGTGTCATATACTGTCGGACAGAACGTTCGATAATCTCCGCCAGGGACGGTCCCCGGCGGAACGTATCACTGCTTCTGTCCGACAGTATAGAACGGTTCCCGATTGGTGGTTCGGGCAATCGAGGAACGGTCCGAGCGGCACCTACAGATTGACGAGTTACTGCATTCCACCCAACCTGATCGATTATCGATGGAAGCGGCGTGATGACTACAGCGCGCGAGTCCGGCAGCACGAATCGATCACCCAGAAAGTGATGAAATTTGAATAGGTCCGTGGAGGCCTCGATGAACTCATGGCCTCCGTAGGTCCGTAGTTCTCCGCAAGGACAATTTCTCCGGGGCTTTATCAACTCAGAACGCGAGAGGTCAGCTAGTGGTTGCACCAACGGTTATTATTCTGATTTTATCGGTGGTGCTTCTGATCGGCCTGACTGCTGCCGCATGGCGGTTTCGAACACGACAAGGGGCGAAACTGTTTGGTGTGCTTCAGGTACTGTCTGCTACCTGGGCCGTCCTTACTATTATTCAGCTCCAACTACCGCCGGACCCCGTTCAACTACGGGTTTGGGGTTTCAGTACGGGAATGAGCTTGATCGTTGCAGTCCTCTGGTTCGCGTTCATACTGAGCTATACCGGGCGT
The DNA here is from genome assembly GCA_964431395.1 of uncultured Halobacteriales archaeon. Lineage (GTDB taxonomy): Archaea > Halobacteriota > Halobacteria > Halobacteriales > Hikarchaeaceae > CAYSJP01. Next base: position 8,491 of record CAYSJP010000059.1, on the reverse strand, counting down.
GAAAACCTTCTCCGGTTCCGACGATTCAGTATCATTGCGTTACCATTAGTCGTCGGAGCAGGGCTGTACTTCGTTACGCCGACATGGTCGCCGCTGGTTGAACAGGTTGGGCAGACAAGGATCGACGCTGGGACCGTCGTTCAAGCGGAGATCGGGCCGGTCGGTGGGATTCTGGGCGTCTATATTTATCTGCTCTTTCTCGGTGGACTCGTAATAGTTGTCAAGACGATCATTGAAAGCAACAGCCTATTCGCCGGGCAGGGGGTAGCACTTGTTCTCGGATCCCTGGTAACGATTATAGCTAGTTTCCTCGCCATTATCGGCGTTCCCACCCCCGGATATCCGACCACGGAGGTTGCCCTCACGGGCCAGGCCTTGTTTTGGGGGTACGCCGTCTTCGGTCAGGAGTTCTTGCAAGTCGTCCCGGGGATCGAAACGATCGGGAAGCGATCCGTTTTCGATGATCTTGACAGCGGAATTGTCGTTGTCGATAGCGGAGGCAGGGTCATACGTTCGAACTCCGCTGCACGCACGTACCTTGAGATGGACGAGATGGGCGCCGAGACTGCCGATACAATGCTTGGTAAGATGGATGTCGGGACACTCACCGATCTTCCAGCTCGTTTCAAACTTCGGGGAAAAACGTACCGGGCGACGAGATCGCCCATCACGAACTGGCAAGGAGAAACCATCGGTCAGGCCATAATCTTCCAGGACATCACATCACTTATCAGACGTCAACAACGTCTCCAGGTCCTAAACCGGGTCCTCCGACACAACGTTCGTAACGACATGAATGTCGTCCGCGGTCTGAGTTCCTCACTACAGGAAGGCAATCCGGACGATCTGCCCGCGATCGGAAAAACGATCGAGGAGAAGACAAACGACCTGCTAACGATCAGCGAAAAGGCAATCGAATTAAACCAAATATTAGACAGGAACACGACGGTCGAACAGGTCGAGCTTGAGCCCCTAGTTGACGAAATCGTCTCGCCACTCGTCGAACAGTACCCCGACGCCACGATTCGAACCGACATCTCTGCCGGCGAGATTGCAACTGATTCGAGAATACTTTCAGTTGTCTTAGAAGAGGTCATCACGAACGCAGTAAAGCATGCTGGTGACGCCCCGGTAGTTACTATTGACGCCAAACACGGGACTGATCAGCTTGAATTCGTGATTGGTGACGATGGACCTGGGATTCCACGGATGGAGATCAATCCCATCATCTCCGGTGAGGAGACCAAATTGGAGCACGCGAGTAGCCTCGGCCTGTGGCTGGTCTACTGGGGAACGGAGTTACTCAGGGGCGACGTGGGATTTGTTACATCCGGCGACGGCACCACTGTGAGGCTAGCACTGCCGGAGATGGAAAGTCCTGAGACGCTGCTAGAATGACAGCCTGCGTCGCTGAGCGAGTTCTAATTTCGGCTGTTAGACGGGCCGTGTGTCCATCAACGAATTCATATAAGGATCTAATCATTTGGATTGATTTGTTATGAATTCGATCTTTAATTCGGTCACGCCGATTTCTACTGACCCCATGATTGACATGACTGAACCGATCACTACGCCGATATAGATACCGCGCTCCTCGCGTAAGAACGCGTGAAAACATCGCGTGTGACTATTTCTATGACGCGCTCGGGTTTCGGGGGAACGGCTCCGATCGGCTGTTCGCCCGGATTTCGACAGGTGTGTGGGCGTGTGCCGGACGCTACGCGTCGACGCGGCTTCCGGGAGGCCCGGGCGGGGCGGCAGTCACGGTCACGGCGGGGGTTTCCCCGTCGAGCGTCAGGATCGGCGTCGGTTCGACGACACCAGCGCCTCGACCCCCCTCCCGAGGGACCGGGGGACGCCCTCCTCGGACACCTGGTCGTACAGTTCCTCGACGCGCCCCTCGTCGACGTCTGTGTACCGCGGGAGCACGCGCTTGATGGCGACGTAGGAGGCGCCGGCGGCGACGGCAGCGGCGACCGCTCCCTTCGGGCCGTACCGCTTGTACCCGAACTGAACCGCCTGGACGAGCACGGTGGACGTATCCATGCTCCAACATTGCACCCCCGGCGCAAAGCGTTTTCCCTGACTACCCCGTCGGGCCGCCGATCGGGGACGCCCTCGTCGGGACGACGATGCGTTCTCCTCGTCCTGACGATGCGCTTTTGCGTGCGTGGAGCGTCCCTTCCCACATGCCAGCCGAGAGCGACGCGGAGATCAGGGAGATACTCGGGCTCGAAACGATCGCCGTCGTCGGGTGTTCGTCGACGCCGGGGAAGGACGCCCACGACATCCCGAACTACCTCCTGGAACACGGGTACGAGGTGATCCCGGTCAACCCGTACGCCGACGAGATCTTCGGGCGGGACGCCTACGATTCGCTCGCGGACGTCGAGGAGGAGGTCGACGTCGTGAACGTGTTCCGCCCTTCCGAGGAGGTTCCGGGGATCGTCGACGCCGCGCTCGAACGCGACGACGTGCCGGTGATCTGGACCCAGTTGGGGATCCGCGACGACTCGGCCGCGACGCGTGCGGAGAAGGCCGGGAAGACGATGGTCCAGGACCACTGCATGAAGGTCGAGCACAGCCGGCTGATCGCCTGATCCTGCCGGACCTCTCCTAAGAGACTACAACAGTCGTTATGAGAGCAGCCAGTATCAAGCGACGCTCTCCCCGTCCGTCTCCTCCTCGGCCGTCTCGGAGGGCGGTCCGTCCGCCGTCCCGGGGGGGACGTCGTCGTCGGGCACCTCCGCCGTGTCCGCTTCGCCGGCCGTATCAGTCGGGGGTGAGTCGTCGGCGTCGTCGGGTGCCGGGGTCCCTTCCGCGAGGTTCCCGACGTCGATGCCCCGTTCCTCGGCGAGTGCTTCGAGGATCTCCCGGTGTGCCGCGAGCTCGGCCCGGAACACCGCGCGCTGCTCGTCCACCTTGGCCTCGAGGCTGGCGCGCTCCTCGTCGAGTTTCGTCTCGAGACGCTCCTGTCGGTCGGCGAGCTCCCCCTCGAGTTCCTGGACGCGGGCGTTGGTGTCGTCGACGGTTTCGGTGGTGTCCTCGACGCGCCGCGTGAGTTCGTTCACCTTCTCGTACAGTTCCTCCGCGATGTTGATCATCCGCTGGAGTTTCTTTTTCGCGTCTCCGATCATACCGCCCGTTCGGCCGTAACTGGCTTGTGCGTTGTGGCTTCGCATCGCTTATTGTGTGGCTCCCCGGAGCAGCGGGCATGCAGGACGAGCGTCTCGCCGCGGGCGTCGGTGTCGTCGCGGCCGCAGTCGTGCTCGCCCTCACCGCGATCCCCTACGCCGTCGCCGGATCGACGGCGATCAGCGCGTACTACGGGGCGGGGTTCGCGAGCCCCATATTCGTCTCGCTGCTGGCCGTCGTCTGCGCGATCACGCTGGTGTCGGCCGCCCAGCGCCGGGCGGATCCCGCGCTCGCCGCCGGAATCGCGGTGACGCTTGGCGCCTTCGCGACCGTGATCGCCCTGCTGTGGGCAGTCCCGGCACGGAAAGTGGCGCTCGGTGTCGACCTGAGCGCCGGATCGGTGCTCGGCGTCGACGCCGCCACCCTGTCCGCGTACCACCCCCACTCGGTCGTCCTTGCGTCGCTGCTTCTCGCGGGCGCTGCCGGGGTGTACGCGCGCGCAACACTCACCGATCGGGGGTAACCACGGGTCGTCGGCACCCCAGGAGGGCGCCGTATTCGAAAGGCCCTTATGAACCACCGCGGTAGAATCGTATGGACTAGGCCGGGCGGTTAGGCCACCGCTCCCCGCCCGAAACGGTCTTCACGGGGGCCGAACACCGGGGGCGTCAGGTCAGACCGGCGCGGGCCCCGGGAGCCGACGTGGAAGCCTCGTCCGCCGGGGACGGCGGTCCACGGCGTGCACCCGAAGGGGTGTTCCGTCGTGGTTGATTGGCGACACCGGGTCAGGCACGGAAGTGAGCAGCCCATCGCCGGACACCCGTCGCTCGTCGGGTCGCGGGGTGGAGGAGGTGACCGGGACTACCCGCGCGGGAACGCCTGGCAACGCCGGCCGTCCACCCATTCATTCCACTCTCGAACCGCCAGGACGAGCCATGGTGGTCGTCGAGTCATGATGACTGGCGTAGCGTTTTACCGCTCCGACCGCCCGCGTCGGGCGGTCGATACGGTAACTGCCTACCGGACGCCTGGCGTCCCGAAGAAGTTTTGTTCGGGTCGGGTTGTATTGGACGTAATGGGACGACGGCGCCTGCTGATCGTGGTCGTGCTCGCCCTGTCAGTCCCGCTGGCAGGATGTAGCGCGCTGGACACCGGCGCAACGCCGACCGCCACGGAACCGGGAGAAACGAACGGGACGGTCCCCGACAACACGAGCGAGCAGGCCGTCGAGGCGATCGCCTCGATCGAGAAGTACAGCGTCGAGGCGACGGAGACACGTATCGTGATCGGTCCCCAGCGCCAGATCATCGAGATCGAACAGCGCGCCGACGTCGACCGCGCGGACCGGCGCCTGTACCTCGCCGCGAACCGGACCGCCGCCGGGCGGACCGTCGCGGTCGACACCTACCTCGTGAACGAGACGGTGTACGAACGGAGCCCGGCATACGTCACCCAGTTCTCTGCGGAGTGGATCAAGGTCGACACGGACGGGAACTTCACCCGGGCGTTCCGGGTCGCCGATCCCCTGACCTCACAGACCCGGGTTTTGGAGACGGCGTCGTTCGAGGCCAACGGGACGGAGACGGTCGGTGGACGGGACGCCTACCGGATCGAGACGGATTCGAATCCCGAACGCCTGGAGGAACTGCTCGCCGAACTGGTCGGCGGCCCCGCGAGCGCGTTCAACGAGAGCACCTACTCGATCGAAGACGCCGCGTTCACGTTCTGGATCGCGACGGACACGAATCGCCCGCTGCGGGTTACCGGGGACCTGGAGAGCCAGGTGGCAACCCAGGGCCAGCAGGTTACGCTGCAACAGTCCTTCGCATTCGAGTACGACTACGAGACGGCGGTCTCGATCGACCTCCCGGACGCGGCGTCGAACGCGGTGTCGCTCTCGGAAGCACTCAACGGCACCAGCCCCGGTACCTGAGCGGGCGATCCCCACGTACATGAACGGACAGTCTTCCCGCCTCGCGATCGCGCTCGCGGCCGCAATCCTGGTCGCGGGCTGCACCGCCCCGATCCACGACCGCCAGGCGCCCGGAGGGGACCCCGACGCGATTGCGGTCGAGGGAGCAGGCCTCCCGGTCGATCCCGGCGGCGTCTTCGAACGCGTGACGGACATCACGGGGGCGAACGCGACACCGCCCGACTCGATCAGGGTTGTCACCCCCGGGGACCGGCGGAACGCGAGCGGCAGCGACCCCGGCTTCGACCCGGCGCCAGCGTTCTTCGAGGTCATGGGCGTCGACTCGGAGGGAGGACTGAACGAGAGCGAGGCCGCCGCCCTGGAGAACGGCCGGACGAACCTCGGCACCGGCGCGATCACCATGTACACCGGGGCCAACGACTCCCGGACCATCCACTACGTCCTGGCCCACGAGTTCGTCCACTACGTCCAGGCGGCGCGCGACCGCCTGGTAACCCTCCGAGGAGCGCTCGATTCGACGACCGACGCGCAGTTCGTCGTCGGGAGCCTCCTGGAGGGCGCGGCGGTGTACACGACCGACGCTTACATCCGGGAACACATCGGGGGGAACACGACGAACTCGGAGCTGTACTTCGACGTTCGGGAGCAACTCGGGGCCGGGAGCTACCCGGCGTACGCGAACTCCCGGTACATCGCCGGATGGCGCTACCTCGAAGCGAGGGACCCCGGACACGACGCGGTGGGTTCGGTGTACGAGAATCCCCCGCGGACGGGCGAGCAACTCATACACGGGCTCGAGCCGTCCTCGGAACCGCCGCGGAACCTCTCGGTGTCGGCGGACACCGGGGCGTACCGTCGGATCGGCACCGACCGGCTTGGCGAGGGGTTCCTGCGGATCGCCCTCCGGAACGGGCTCGACCGGGAGCGCGCGAACCGCGCCGCCGCCGGCTGGGGCAACGACAGCCTCCGGACGTACCGGGCGGAGGGCGCGACGGCCTACGCCTGGGCGCTCCGGTTCGACGACGCCGGGAACCGTACCGAGTTCGCGTCGGCGTTGGACGACTCGCTCGGGGCCCGCGGATCGCCGGAAGACGGGGTCCGGGCGGTCGACGGGACGGCGTTCGACCTGCGGACCGTCGGCGACGAGTCCGCCGTCGTCCTCGTCGGCACCGAACCGTTCGTGCGGAACACGACCGTGACCGGAACGGACCGGAACGTGTCCGTCACGCTCCCGGAGTGACCCGACGGGATGGAAAAATGCCGGACGGAACCGCTACGAGCCGCGCGTCCGGAGGACGACCCCGGCGATGACCAGCCCGATGCCGAGCAGGGCGAGCATCAGCGACTGTCCGGCGACGACGGCGAGCGTCTGTTCGACGATGCCGAGCAGCAGGTCGATCACGTTCTCGGGGACGCTGTTGGCCCGTAGCTCCGGCTCGACCTGGGACTTGACCTGACCCGGGGCGACCGCCGCGACCCCGTAAGTGAGCCCGCCCACGAGCGCCATCGGGATTCCCGACAGCAGGGCCGTCGTCGAAGCCGAGCGCGTGAGCAGGAACAGCAGGCCGATCAGGCCGAGTACGAGGAGCGGAAACACCAACACGAGCAGCTGTAACGTGCCGTATCCGTCCTTTGCGTCCCCGGCAGCTTGCTGGATGTCGGCGCGATCCTGCTCGCTGATCTCGTCGTTTCGCAGCAGGTCGAACCGGTCGTCGACCTCGTCGTCGAGCCGGTTTCGGACGATGATCGAGACGTTCGCCGCGAGGTCGTTCTTCGCAGCGGTGAGTTCGGCGTCGAACTCGTCGTAGGACTTGTTCGTCGTCAGCCCCTCGACGCCGACGACCAGCATCTCGGTGGCCGGCTCGGAGACGGGCTCGTACTGGCCGCCCTCGAGACTCGACTCCACCGCGTCGGAGACGCTCTCGCTCACCTCCTCGTTGATGTTCTGGAGCTGCTCGTCCACCTCGGCGTCGATGTCGTCACCGCGCTCGGCCTGGATGTCGTTTCGCAGTTCGGCCTTGATCTCGTCCTCGCGCTCCTCTGCTAGGGTCGCCTTCTCCTCCTGTGAGTACTCGGAGGGATCGTAGTCGTCGATCACGAGGCCGAGCAGCGGGTCGTACTCCTCGTTGTCGACGGATTCCTGGTAGGACTCGTTCGCGAGGCGTTCGATGGCGGCGTTACGGATGTCGGCGCGGAACGACTCGCGGGCCGCCTGGTAGGACTCCCGATCCTCGGACATGTTCGCGACGATCCGGAGATCGATCCCGACGCCCGCGACCTCCGTCGAGAGGCTCTCCTCGTTCTCGGCGATGATGTCGATCAGCTCACCGACCGACTGCTCCCTGATTCGGTCCTCGATGGTGTTTGCGACGTTCGTCTTCAGCGGCGCGAGGTTCACCGAGAGGTTGAGTTCGTCGGTGTCGTCCTCGAGATACCGGAACCCACGGTTCACGTTCGCCTCCGTCTGGTTCCGGAGGTACGATCGCGTGAGCGTGTCGTTGATCACGCTGCGTGCGTCGACGTCGACCGGGAGGTCCGTCTCGGAAACCTGGTCGGCCGCCTGGTCGCCGGCCGTCGACTGGACCGCCCCGTAGGCGTCTTCCTCTTCGAGCGTCGTCGTGACGAACTCCTCGTTCGCCGCCGTCCGGTCCACCGCGACGACCGCGTTCCCTGCCACGAGCGTCGTCAGGAGTAGGATCACCACCACGAACGCGAGAAACGAGCGTATTATTCCCATTGTGAATCCCCTTGCGCCCCGTTACCCCCCAGGTGGGGTAAACTTTCTGGGTGGAATCGGGCAGGTCGACGGCACTGACGGGACGGGTTGAGCGTTCACCGTTCGGGGTGTGGAACGCCCACGAGTCAGGCGAGTGCATGGGCTCTCTCCCGACCCGGTGACACGTTCGACCACGACTCCCCGGCGGCGTCAGTCGGTCGAGGGCTCGACGATGCCCTCGGCGCCCGACAGTTCGAGGCCGCCGCCGATCGTCCGGTTGGGATAGGGGATGTTGATCCCCTCCTCGTCGAAGCGTTCCTTCACCGCCGTCACGTACTCCCCGCGAATCCGGACGAAGTCCGCCCGACGGGGGTCATCGATCCAGATCCGGGATTGCAGCCCCACCGACGAGTCGCCGAGTTCGATCAGCCGGACGGAGGGTGCGGGGTCGTCCATTATACCCGGATGGTTCTCCGCCTCCTCGACGATTATTTCGGTCGCCTTCTCGATGTCGTCGCCGTAGCCGATGCCGAACGCGAACTTGAGGCGGAGCTTCTCGCCTTCGACCGGGTTTTTCACGACGCCGCTGGTGAGATCCGAGTTCGGCACCGTGAGCAGTTCGTTGTCGAAGGTGCGAACGCGGGTGACCCGGAGGCTGATGTCCTCGACGGTCCCCGAGTTGCCGTCCCACTCGATCCAGTCGCCGA
>CAYSJP010000058.1:6472-10602 GCA_964431395.1 uncultured Halobacteriales archaeon | reverse complement strand
TCCTCGGCGGTCGAGCCTTCGGTCTCGACACCCGCCGTTCGACCCGCGTCGCACTGGGAATGACGACCCGTGGCGAGTTCTCGTTGATCATCGCGACGATCGCCATCGCCGGAGCCGATGCCGGGACCTTTCCCGACGAATTGGCGGCGACGATCAACGCCTTTGCGGTCGGTTACGTGTTGACCATGGCAATTCTCGGGACGACGTTGATGCAGTACTCCGGTCCGTTCGAGCGGTTTGCCGTCTCCCGATTCGACTCCGCTACTACGGAGGGTTTCCGATAGCCGCCAGCAAGAATCGGGGTGAATTACGGGATGTCCGCGTATCCCGATCAGCCGCCCCGAGCCGCGTCGAGTCGCCCCCGGCAGCGGCCCCCGCCGATCCGTTCGACCGCGAAGCCGAGACGCTCGTAGAACGGGCGGAGGTCGGCGTCGAACCCGGCGACGAGCGTCCCGTCGACGCGCTCGTCCGCCGCCCCGACGAGAGCACTTCCGATTCCCTGGCCGCGTCTGCGGGGCCGGACCGCGAGGGCTGCGATCTCCCGGCCGTCGAGGACGAGCGCGCCGACGACGACACGCTCCGGGGCGTCGCGTCCCCCGCCGTCGGGGATTGCGACGAGCACCGCGCCGTCCCCGGACGCGCGGACGCGCTCCACATCCACCTCGAGCATCGCGGCTTCGAGCACGGCCACGGCGTCGGCGATCTCGCCGCCGGTCGCCTCGCGGATCTCGAGTTCCGGGGGCGGGGCGCTCACGCGTCGGCGAGAACCTCGTCCAGCCGCTCGAGGAGGTCGTCGATGGAGGGCCGGTCGAACGTCGATGTGCCGGCGTAACTCCAGGCGACGGTCGGCTCGCCCCGCAGATCGACGATCGTCGCCTCGGGCATCCGCCCGACGAAGTCGAACAGATCGCCCAGAAAGCCGTACCGGACCGGCTGGTCGTACGCCTCGCCCGCCGTCGCGTCGGGATCGGCGAGCAGCGGAAACGGGAGGTCATACGAGGACTGCCACTCCGCGACGCGTTCTCTGGGTTCGGGGACGATCGAGACCACCTCGGCGTTTCGCTCGCGGAACGCCTCGTAGCGGTCGGCGACCGACTGGACCTGCTGTCGGCAGTTGGTGCAGTAGTGATCGCGCTGCAGGAGAACGACGACGGCCTCGACCTCGCCGGCGAGATCCGAGAGCGAGAGTGGATCCGGGCCGGGACCGACGTTGTCGAGTTCGAACGCTGGCGCGGACATACCCCAGGTAGGGGAGCGTCCGTCAAAACGCTGGCGGGCACCCGGGGACCTGCAGAACACCGGCGGGCGCCGGAGTCGCCTGCGGGATCCTCACCCGCCCTTGATCACCCGCACGACGCGGGCGTGGTCCTCCTCGACGGGGCGGTCCTCGGGGACCGGCGTCCCGTCCACGAGGACGGCGACCTCGTGTGGGCTCACGCCGACCGAATCGAGGAGGTCGGCGTAGGTCTCCCCCGAGACGTCGAACTCGTGGGTGCCCTCGCCGACGACTTCGAGGGTGTGATGCACGGGCGTTCTTGTCGACACCGGGATTTGATACTGTCGCCCGTACGTCCGTGAGGCGTTTTGTCACCCCGGAGTGGCGAACGGTCTCACGGAGACACAGCCAACAGTATCAGGGCACTGCGCGTTCCCCGGCCGGTTCGGACGGCTCCGAGCCGCGCTGCTGGCTGACGAACCGGTACGCCAGAACCGCTATCGCGCCCAGGCCAAGCAGGGGGACGACGAGATCGACCACCCAGCCGACGAACGGGATCCGAACGAGGACCGCGACGAGGACCAGGCCGACGCCCAGGGCCGCCCACCGGCTGTCCGTGTCGGTGTAGGAGAGGACCCACTCGCCGATGGCGTACCGGGCGTAGACCCCCGCGAGCCAGATCGCGAGACCGTACGCCATCAGCCCCGCGAACGCGATCGGAATGCCGACGATGGAGATCGCGAGCAGGGTGAACACGATCGGAACACCGATCAGCGCCGCCAGGCCGATCGCGCCCGTCCGGAGTGGCTTTTCGGTGACGGTTTCACCGATCCGTCGGGACGTCTCGGGCACGACGAGCAGGAGGAGACCCCCGGCGACGAGGTTGACGAGGAAGCCGTACACGCCGAAGATCGGGCCGGAGAACTCCGGGATGTTGAAATCGAAGAGGTCGCCACCGGCCTCGAGGTCGGGATTCTCGATGATCTCTCCGGCCACGTCCGCGCCGTCGTTCGTGAACTCGCCGTCGTCGCCGACGTCGTACTCGACGTCCCCGCCGAACGTCGCGGTGGGCGCGAGCGTGATCGATCCGGCACCGAGTTTGGCGTCACCCTCGACCGATCCCGCGACCACGACCGATCCGGTGGACGCCTGGAAGGCCCCTCCGATGGACCCCGGCTGGCCGACCGAGACGGAGCCGCCAGCGACGGTGACGTTCCCGCCGACGTTGCCGTCGATCCGGACGCTCCCGGCGGTCGCCTCGACGGCGCCGGTGACCTCGGCTCCGTCCTCGATGACCACGTCACCGCCGATCGCCTGGACGTCACCCTCGACCGTTCCGCGAACGGTGATGCTCCCGCCGATGGCGGTCAGATCCTCGGACACCGTCTCGTTTTCGTCGACGATCACCGACCCGCCGACCTGTTCCTCGGCGGCGGCGACGCCGGGAACCACCCCCAACAGGACCACCGTGACCAGGAGCAGTACGATGCCGCGTCGACCGACGTGGTTGAGTAGTGACATTCACTCAGGGGTACTCCCGGAGCGAGAATAAAGTGGGGAGAACAGTCTCAGAGCGCGAGAAGTCCGACAGTGGAGGGCGCGAGACGGGGAACGCCTATCAACTCTCGCTCCACGACGCCGGACCGCGCAACTCGGCGGCGACCTCGCGGATCCCGTCCGCCGAGAGCGCCCCGCGCTCGGTGAGCACGGCGTCGATACAGTCGGCCGGCGTCACGTCGAAGGTGGGGTTGACCACCTCGACCTCCTCCCGGCCGTCGTACACCGCGTCCGGGGAACCGGATTCGAGTCGGGGCGTCGGCTCCGTGCTGATCTTGTCGCTCGCCGCGGCGGCGTAGACGGGGACGCCCTCGCGGTCCGCGGCGATTGCCATTGCCCGGGTGCCGGTCTTGTTCACGACGCGCCCATCGGGGAGGACGGTGTCGGCGCCGACGAGGACGGAGTCGATCCCGCCGCCGGCCAGGAGGTGTGCGACCGCGGCGTCGGTGCAGACCCTGACGTCGAGGCCCGCCACGTCGAGTTCCTCCGCGACGTCGACGCCCTCCCGGGCGGGACGGGACTCCGCGATGGTGACCGTCGCCACGCTGCCGGGGGACTCCACGCCGCCGTTCAGCGCCGCGAGGACGGTCCCCGAGCGGGAGAGCGTGAGGACGTGGCCCTCGATCCGGTCGGCGGCGCGCTTTGCGGCCCGGTCGTCGGCGTCGAGGGCGCGCTCGATGCCCTCGATGGCGGCGTGCTCGGCCTCCGCCGGGGTGGACGCGTCCGACACGGCGCGGTTCACGCGGTTTCGCAGGGCTGCCATGCTCGGGCGCGCGTCGAGGAGCGCCCCGGCAGCGTCGTGGACCGCCTCGACGTCCTCCCCGCGTTCCGCCGCCAGTGCCGCCTCCTCGCGCAGGACCTCCAGCGCCCGGATCGAGAGGTACGCGGAGCCGTGTTCGTCGTCCGCGGCGAGCGTCTCCGGCGTCGGGCGCACGCGGTCGTAGGACCGCCAGAGGTCGGGCACCGTCTCCCGCCGGCGGATCTCGGTCGGCGCGGTCCACTCCGCCCGGGCGGTCTCCTCGTTGGTCCGGATCTCCCGGCTCCCGGCGTCGAACAGAAAGGGGTGGACTTCCCACGTCCGGTCGATGTCGTCGTCCCGGAGTTCGAAGGGGTCGCCCCGGCGCGCGAGGTCGAAGTCCGTCAGTGTGGTCTCCTCGCGGACCTCCATGCGCGCCGTGGCGAGGGGGTCGACGTGCTCGACGTAGCCGGTGACGGTGCCCCAGCGTCCGGGGTAGGTTCCGGCGTCGTCGGCGCGCAAAAAGAGCAACACCTCGCCCGCGTGGCGGAGGAAGCAGGTGACCACTGCGGCGTGGGCCATGGAGGGAGTAGGGGTGTGGAGGATTTGAACGTCCGGGGT
>CAYSJP010000058.1:0-6372 GCA_964431395.1 uncultured Halobacteriales archaeon | reverse complement strand
TGGCGTGCATCGCGTACACATGGTGGTCGGCACGGTTCTGCTGGTCGTCCTGCTGGCGACGACTCCAGTCGTCGCGAGCGTGCCCGTCGCGTCGCAAGACGGTGGCACGACGCCCGACGACGGTCTCGACACGGACGGAGACGGAGAGGTGGGGACCGACCGGTACTGGTACCCCCACGACCGGGACGTGTGGGAGTACGACGGGAACCACGACGCGCGGATCAACTACTCCGAGGCGTACGACGCCTACGAGGACTACCTGGACGGCGTGGTCACGTGGGAGACGTACCTGGCTGTCTCCGGGGCGTACGCCGACGACGAGCCGGTGGTGTATCCGGATCCGGACGACGACGGGATGACGATCCGGGAGGAGTCAGTCTGGAGCGATCACGGCGCCACGTTCGGGAAGTACACGTCCGACATCGACCGCGACGGGTTCGTCGACGCCCGGGATCGGCGTCCGAACACGGAGGACGTCCCGCCGGAGGTCAACCTCACGATCCGCAGGACCCTCCTCGGGAGGACGTACACTGCCGGTGCCCGGGATCCGAGCGGGGTCAGTCACCTCGAGGCGACCTACGGGATCGATGTATGGGCGAACACGACGTACTCCAGGCACGGCGGGCCGGACACGACGGGCCTGGTCGTTCCGGCGACGCTCGCCGGCGTCGACGGGGTTCGGATCACGGCGGAAGACACGAACGGGAACGAACAGACGGTCGTGCTCGGATTCGAGGACGACGGATCGAGCGAGATCCTGGGGGCGTCGACGCGGGTCGGTGGCGGGACGTCCGTGGAGTACCCCTCGACCGCGGGGCCGCTGATGGAGGCCGTCTCCATCACCGCGATGGTCACGCCCGCCGGGCTCGAGGCATACCGCCACACGCCCGCCGGGGGCGATGCGCACCGCCGGTACGAACGAGTCACCTCCGACGGCACCACGAGAACGACCGAGGCACCGGCGCACGCCTCGCCGGCGGTCGAGACGTACCCGACGCCGGGGGCCCACGACTGGATCAGCCCCGCGGTGCGCGACGCGGTCGGCGAGGAGGCCCTCCCGCTACGGCTGCCCGAGGGGTTCGACGAGGAGGTGGCCGATCCGGCGGGCGGGAGCCTGCATCGCGGCCGGGGGTGGGAGCACATCCGTAACCGTGCGCCGGGGGTCACGCGGAGCGATATCGGGACTGTCCTGAGGGATCCGGATGCCGTGTACGAGCGCGGCGCGCGAACCCTCGTCGTCGGCGACGATCCCGACACCCCACACGACGTCGTGCTGACCGTCGTCTCCGGGGCGATCGTCGGTGCGACGAACGGGGAGTACGTCGACGACCCGCTCGGCCATCGAGTGATCCACGACCGAAACGACGAGCACCCGGTTCGGGGACGTCATCGCGCCGACGGCCACGACGAAATCGAGGAGACGATCAGCGATCCCGACGAGATCCGGCAGAACGACCAGGCAGTCCGCCGGACGTACCTGAAAGAGATCGACGGCCGGTGGCTGGTGGTGGACGTCGGCGAGGAGAACGGCGTGTGGACCGTGCTCACGGCAGTGGACCGGGGTGATAGCTACTCGGAAGTCGAGGATCGGTTGGAGCGCCGGGGGTACGACGCTCCCGACGATCAAATATACGCGGAGTGATAAATACGGACGGACTATCGAGCCCGACTGCCACGGTGATCGGCGTCAACGGGGGTGGCGATCACCGCCAAGAAACGAGAACGGTCACCATCAGTCGGAGTTCGACGCCGCCTCCGCGGTCGCCGCGACGGATGGCTCCTCCGATACGGTGAGTTCGTAGAGGCTCTGGCGGGCGTCCGGAATGTACACCGACTCGCGGACGATGCCGAGTTCCTGCAGCCGGTCGATCGCGTCCCGTACCGTGCGCTGTGACAGCATCGACTTCTCGACGATGGCCTTCTGGGTCAGGCCGCCGTTGTACTGCAGAACCTTGTACACGAGCTTCGCACTGGGTGGGGCGTCCTCGATCGTTCGTTCGTCGCTCATCGTGTGTATCGTGTGGCTCAACACGTATAACATCCCCAGTTACTGTCAGGTAACTGACCTGGGGCGACCCCGGCGTCTACCGGGTTCCGGGGCGCCGGGTCGTCGATCGGCACCGACCGTGCCACTGGCGAAATCGGTGGTCGGAAGGCGACCGTCGCGGCGGTCAAGCGTTGAGATTTAAGTCCCCCCAGTGGTAGTGGTGTGATATGCAACGGGTGGACGTCGCCGTCGTCGGCGGGGGGCCAGCGGGAAGCGCCGCGGCTCACGCCGCCGCGGCCAGGGGTGCTGATACCGTCGTCTTCGAGAAGGGCGTCCCGCGGGCCGACCGTGATGGACTGGGGCCGGACTCGACGGACGCCGCGGGCATCCTCGATTACTGGGTGGACATCATGGAGATCTCCCCCGATGAGATGCCCGACGACGTCGTCTACCGCGAACTCGACCGGGCGGAGTTCATCGGCCCGAACGAGACGGTCACGCTCCGAAGCACGGGAATCGACGCCTCATACCCCCACTTCGGGTTCACCTACGACCGCGCTGCCTTCGACGACTGGATGCGCGAGCGCGCCGAGGAGGCCGGTGCCGACTACCACGCCGGCACGCCGGTCTCGGACGTCGAGACCGACCTCGCGGGCGGGCCCACCCACCGGGTCGAACTCGGAAACGGCGACGTGGTCGAGGCGACGAACCTGATCCTCGCGGACGGGCCACAGCGCACCGTCACGCTCCCGGTTCTCGATCAGTTCCTCGAGGGACGGTCCGCGGGCGACGTCCTCGACGCGACGGAGGCGAACCACATCGCCTACCAGGAGTACCGCGAGATCCCCCCCGAACTGTTCGAGCCCGCGAACCTGAAGTTCTGGTGGGGCCACATGCCCGGCCACACCGCCTACCCCTGGATCTTCCCCAACGACCGCAACGTGGCGCGGGTCGGGTTGACGATGCCGATCGATCTGGACCTCTCGGGGCTCGAGGATCGGGAGACCTACCAACTCCTCGACTCCGGCGACGACCGGGTTCCCTCCGGCGGGGAGTACATCGAGCGTCTACTCGAGACGGTGTACCCCGAGTACGACCTCGCGGACTTCCCGCGGGTCGAGGGCCGGGGGAAGCGAAACGGGACGGAGACGTACCCCATCTCCTCGACGCGGCCGGTCGAGTCGCCGGCGGCGGCCAACATCGCCGTGGCCGGCGGCGCGATGGGCGCGACCTCCGCCTTCCACGAGGGCGGCGGCCACGTCGCGGTCCGCTCGGGGACCATCGCGGGGGAACTCGCCGCGCGTGGCGAACTCGACCGGTACAACGAGGCGTGGCGTGACGCGATCGGGACGGAGGTCCGCCGCAACGTCGCGATGGCCGACCTCGTTCGGGAGTTCGGCCCCGACGACTGGGACCGAACCTTCCGGGTGGCAAACAGGATGCTCGAGGCAGGTGCCGAGGGCGGGATCACCCTGCTGCGGGGCTCGCGGGCCGGCGGGCTCACCGGGTTGAAGCTCGCCGCGGAGTACCGGTGGCACAAGTTCCGGTACCGGAGCGGCCGGGTCGCGCAGTTGCGGGAGTCCGAGTACGCGGTGTAGCGGGCGCCTCTCACCGGGAGGCGCTCCGGCCATCGGCTCCTCCGCCCGGACGAACGCCTCAAGTTCACGCCGCCCGAGTGTTGCCCATGGCCCACACCTTCGACGCGTCGATGGCCGACCGCCTGGAGGACGACTCGCGGTACCGCTACTGCTCGCGGGACGAACTCCTCGCCCTGCTCGATCCCGATCCGGACGACCTGATCGCCGACGTCGGCAGCGGGACGGGGTTTTATACGCGCGACGTCGCCACCCACGCCGCCCGGATCCTGGGGGTCGACCTCCAGCGCGCGATGCACGACCTGTTCCGGGAGCAGGGCGTCCCGGGGAACGTCTCCCTCGTGTCGGCGGACGCCGGGGCGCTCCCGCTCGCCGACGGCCGCCTCGACGGCGCGTTCACGACGATGACGTTCCACGAGATCGCGACCGACGCCGCGCTGGCCGAACTCGCCCGCGTTCTGGCGGCCGGCGGCCGCTTCGCCGCGGTGGACTGGTCCGCGGAGGGCGAGGGCGACTCCGGACCGCCGGTGGGCGACCGGCAGTCGGCCGACAGCGCCGCCTCGATGCTGGAGACGGCCGGCTTCGCCGTCGAGGAGGCCAGCGAACGCCCGGAGACGTTCGCGCTGGTCGCGACGCGGTAGCCGCCCACCGGGAAGGGACCAGCGATCGCGGCGGTGGCTTTCGTCACCTTCGAGAGGACCGCACAACTGGCGCTGTACGCGGCGGCCGCGTTTGCGCTCGTATCCGACCCGCTCGTGCTAGGGTGGATGGCAAGACGGCAGTGACTGGCACCGCCGGCCGTCCGTTCGTCCCGCTTAACCCCCTTGAGGCAAGCTAGCGTGCGACAGTCCACCCCGACGCAGTCCCCGAACATCGCCCGTGCGGCATCCTAAAGGCTTATATAGAACTACAATCAATTCATAGGTGATCATGAGTCAACGAGGAATGCAGGGCCAGCCGATGCTGGTCATGAGCGAGGACTCCGAGCGGATGAAAGACGAGGACGCCCAGTCGCACAACATCAGCGCGGCGCGGGCGGTCGCCGACTCGGTCCGATCGACGCTCGGGCCGAAGGGGATGGACAAGATGCTGGTCGACTCGATGGGCGACGTGACGATCACCAACGACGGCGTGACCATCCTCGACGAGATGGACATCGAGGACCCGACCGCCGAGATGATCGTCGAGGTCGCCGAGACACAGGAGGACGAGGCCGGCGACGGCACCACCTCCGCGGTCGCGATCGCGGGCGAACTCCTGAAGAACGCCGAGGACCTGCTCGACCAGGACATCCACCCGACGGCGATCATCGGTGGGTTCCAGCTCGGCGCCGAGAGGGCCCGCGAGGAGATCGGGGCGATCACACACACCGTCGACTCGGACGACGTCGACACCCTCCGGAAGGTCGCGGAGACCAGCATGACCGGCAAGGGCACCGAAGTGAACAAGGAGCTCATCGCCGAGCTGGTCGTCGAGGCCGTCCGGGGGGTTACCGTCGACCGGGAGGACGGATCGAGCATCGCCGACATCGAGTTCGTGAACATCGAGACCCAGACCGGCGGCGGCGTCCGTGACTCCGAGCTCGTCTCCGGCGCCGTGGTCGACAAGGATCCCGTCCACACCGACATGCCCACCGAGGTCGAGGACGCCCGGTTCCTCCTGCTCGATCAGCCGATCGAGGTCGAGGAGACGGAGGTCGACGCCGAGATCAGCGTCGACGACCCGAGCCAGCTCCAGAGCTTCCTCGACGAGGAGGAAGAACAGCTCCAGGAGATCGTCGACACCATCGCCGAGTCGGGCGCGAACGTCGTTCTCTGCCAGAAGGGCATCGACGACCTCGCACAGCACTACCTGGCGCGTGAGGGCATCCTCGCGATCCGCCGGGTGAAGAAGAGCGACGTCGAGTTCCTGCCGGAGGTGCTCGACGCCCGGATCGTCTCCGATATCGACACCGTCTCCGAGGCGGACCTCGGCCACGGCAGCATCGGCCGCCGCGGCGACGAGGACGGCCCCTTCTACGTCGAGGGCGACGGCTCCGGCCACGGCGTGACCCTGCTCCTGCGGGGATCGACCGACCACGTCGTCGACGAACTCGAGCGCGGCGTCGAGGACGCGCTGGACGTGGTCGCCCAGACCGTCACCGACGGGCGCGTGCTCGCGGGTGGCGGTGCGCCGGAGGTCGAGGTCGCCTCCCGGGTGCGCGACTACGCCGACGGCGTCGAGGGGCGTGAACAGCTCGCCGTCGAGGCGTTTGCCGACGCGCTCGAGCTGATCCCGCGCACCCTCGCGGAGAACGCCGGCCTCGATCCGATCGACACGCTCGTCGACCTGCGTGCGGCCCACGAGGACGGCCAGGAAACCGCCGGCCTCGACGTGTTCACCGGCGACGTGGTCGACACCCACGACGCCGGCGTGATCGAGCCCGCCCACGCCAAGGAGCAGGCGGTCTCGAGCGCCCAGGAGGCCGCGAACCTCGTTCTCAAGATCGACGACATCATCCAGGCCGGCGAGGACGAGGACGCCGGCGGCCCCGGCGGCGCGCCCGGCGGCATGGGTGGCATGGGCGGCATGGGCGGCGCGATGTAGGCCCGGCGGCGAGTGTCGTCTCCCCCCCGACGCTCGCGGCATGAACCGACCGTTTTTACGTCACTGACTCGCCCGTAGGCGTATGTACGAGGCGGTCCACGCCCGCCCCGACGGCGCGAGCACCGTCGCCCGGATGGCCGCGACGGCCACCGACTGTGGCTTTTCCGGCGTCGTCGTCCGCAACCACGGCGACGAGCCAGCCGA
>CAYSJP010000057.1:2427-10681 GCA_964431395.1 uncultured Halobacteriales archaeon | reverse complement strand
CGGGTTGTTGCGGACCTGTTGGGCGTTCCAGACCAGGTCGAACTCCACGGTGTCGCCCTGGATTTCGTTGCCGACGTCGATCGGGACTCTGAGGTACAGCCAGTGGGTAACGTTGTCGCCGCCGCCGATTTCGGCGGGGGTGTCCGACCCGTGGCCGAGCGGGACGCCGCTGCTGTCCCGATAGAGGATCCCGTCCTGGAGGGTTTCCAGAAACGAGGTGAGGCTGATCCCGCCGGCGGAGCCGAACTCGGGGTCGCTGGGTTCGTTCAGTCCGCCCGTGTCCCAGGTAAAATCGTTGGCGGTGCCGTCGGCGTCGTCGTGGCCGATGGTGACGAGCGTCTCGTTGTCGAGGTCGCCGGCGTCGTCGCCGGTGCCGTCGCCGACGGCGTCGCTATCGTCGTCGGGCCCGGGCTGTGGCTCCGGTTCGGGGTTGGTTCCCTCGCCGTCGTCGGCGTTTCGCGCCTCGAGTGTGACGTACATCGGGTTGTCCTCGACGACGACGTCGACCCCGAGGACGAACTCGTCGCCGGGTTTGAGGTCGGTGAAGGTCAACCCGGTACCGGGATTGCCGTCGACGACGGTTTCCTGAATACTCACGCCCGGCGGAGTGCTCGGGTCATCGTCCAGCGCAGCCGACCGTTCGACGATCCTCGCCTGCACGGTCAGATTCGTCGTGCCCGCCGTGATCGCGTTGTTCGAGAGCGATTCCTCGTCCGAGAACAGGGCGCTGGTGCCCATGCCGGCGCCGACACCGGCGATTCCGACGGTGCCAGCGCCCAGAAGGATCCTGCGCCGCGTCAATTCGAGTCTGTCGTCCGTCATGCTCACCCCCCTTCCGGGGAAGACCCACCGGCGGAGTCGAACCGCCGTACCACGGCGATGCCGTGTCACGTGCCTCCGGCAGAGCCGGAGACGCCAATCTACCAGTGTGAGTCGAACGTGCGCCCCCACCTCGCCCGCGACCCCGTCGACTCGGGGAGCAGGATTAGAGAATAAAAAATAAATGGCCGTTTCGATGCTGGTGTCGGTGTTTAGTCTCCGGTTACCGACCCCGGGGTCTATAATTGCGAGGGTGCTGTTGCCCCCGGTATGGCGTTTCGCAGCCGACGCACGGTCTACTACATCGCGCTCGTCGCTACGACGACGCTCGCCTTCACCGTGGTGTACAACGCCGGCATGGCGGTCTGGGAGGACCAGCCACAGCCGCTGTATCGGTCCCTGGAGGTCGTGATCCAGAGCTTCACGACGACCGGGTACGGCGAGGACGCGGGGTGGAGCACCCCCCAGATGAACGTCCTGGTGATCCTGATGCAGTTCACCGGCATCGGGCTCATCCTGGCCGCCGTGGACGTGTTCGCCGTTCCCTGGCTCCGGAACGCGCTGAGTCCCACTGCCCCGGAGGCGGTTTCCGACCTCGAGGACCACGTCATCGTCTGTGGCTACACCCCCCGGACGGACGTCCTGATCGACGAGTTGGACGCCCGGGACCGGGCGTACGTCCTCCTCGAGCCGGACGCCGACGCGGCGAGCGAACTCCACGGCGAGGGGTACCGCGTCGTCCACGGCGACCCCGAGTCCGCGGCCGCCCTGGAGAACGCACGGATCGACTCGGCGCTCGCGGTCGTCGCGGACGCCGCGGACGACACGAACGCGAGCATCGCCCTCTCGGCGGTCGAGGCGACCCCGGACGTCCGGGTGGTGTCGCTGGTGGAGGACGCGACGTTGGCCCGGTATCACCGCCTGGCCGGGGCCGACACGGTGCTCTCGCCGCGGCAACTGCTGGGCGAGAGCCTCGCCGAGGAGGTCCCGGCGGTCGTCACCACGACCGCCGCCGAGGGGGTCGAGATCGGCGACGACTTCGAGCTCGCCGGGGTCTCGATCGAGGCCGGGAGCGAACTCGCCGGTCGCCCGATCATGGAGGCGCGACTCCGCGAGCGGTTCGGGGTGAACGTCATCGGGACCTGGTCCGACGGCGAGTTCCGGGCGGAAATCGATTCGGAGGCCCGTCTGGAGGCCGGGACCCGACTCCTCATCGCGGGGAGCGCGTCCCAGCTAGCCGAGGTCCGCGAGGCGACCGCCGCGACCGTCAGCGCGGTCTCCGGCCAGGAGATCATCATCGCGGGACACGGCGAAACCGGGGGGGCGGCCTACGAGGCGCTCGCGGGAACGTACGCGGAGCTGACCGTCCTCGACATCGAGGACAAGGAACACGTCGACGTCGTCGGCGACGCGCGCGATCCGGACGCCCTCCGGGCGGCCGGCATCGAGGACGCGTCGGTTCTCGTGCTCACGGTACAGGCGGACACGACAGCCGTGTTCGCGACCCTGATCGCCCGGGATCTGAACGCCGACACCCACATCGTGGTCCGCGCGAACGAGGAGGACGACGTCGGGAAGCTGTACCGCGCCGGGGCGGATTACGTGCAGTCGCTGGCGACCGTCAGCGGCCGTATGCTGGCTTCCAGGGTGCTGGAGGACGAGGACCTGCTCGCCTACGACACGCAGGTGTCGGTCGTGCGGACGAGCGCGCCCGGGCTGGCGGGTCGGACGCTCGCGGACGCGAACGTCCGGTCGGAGACGGGGTGTTCGGTGGTCGCGATCGTCAGAGACGGGGAGACGATCACGGAGTTCGATCCGGCGGCGACGACCCCCGAACCCGACGACGACGTGGTGGTGGCCGGCACGGACGAGGACCTCTCGCGGTTCGAGCGCCGGTTCGGCGCCTGACCCATCTCCGCACCGTCATCCGTCCGTCAGCCTGACGCGCCAGGTCGTCGCGTTCGCGTACGCCCAGGGATCGATGGTGAACTCCGTCTCCCGCTCCTGCAGTTTCGTGACCAGATTCCCGACCTCCTTGGGCGTGAGATCCAGGTCGTCGGCGATGTACTTGCTCTTGAAGTAGTACTCCCCGTCGGCCGCCTGCCGGCGGAGGTACTCGCGGAGCCGGTCCAGTTTCTCCCGTGTCGACGTGGTGTCAATGCCCATGGATCATCCCTCCGTGTTTCGCCTCTCGTAGTCCCGTCCGACGATCAGCGCCAGAGCGTGGACCCCCAGCAACCCGAGCAACAGTATGCGGGGCCTGGACAGCCAGTTGCTGGCGATCAGGACGACCGGGTAGGCGGCGGAGAGGAGCACGGCGGCCCAGAACCCCACCGCTCTCGTGCCGTGCCGCAGTGATCGGACGACCCGCCCGAGACGGGGATACGGCGTCCGAACGCGTCGTGGGGAGGGCAACATCACGTCTCGGATTACTCCCCCATGTTTCAAAAAGCCAGCCATAACTGAAAGAGCCATTGTAGGCATTCCACGGCCCCGGTTTCGCCCCCGCCGTCACTTGAACGCGATACCGATGTCGTCCAAGTCCTCGCTGGCCGCCACGTTCAACAGGAGCGGCACTATCCCCTCGGCCTCCGGGGCGTTCCCGAGCCCGCCCGCGTCGAGCCCGCGGAGCCCCTCGATCTCGTTCACCAGCTCGATCACCGTCTCCTTCGCTCCACCCTCGCCCACGACCGGCGTGTCCAGCCCGAGGTCGGCGTCGAGGTCCGTTAGCCGTGCGGCGGGCAGGTTGTGGAACGTGCCGACGACGGGGGCGTCATCGGGGACCGTCCGCGCGGCGTGGGCCGTGACGCTCCCGGCGGGCGGCGGGTCGTGGTGGAACCCCGACTCGTCGCGCTCGAGGCCGACAGCGGGAGTGACGATGATCGCGTCGCCGACGGCCGACTCGATCGCCTCGATGGTGTCGGCGACGACGTACGGCGGCACCGCGAGGACGATCACGTCGGCGCGATCGGCCGCCGTCGCGTTCTCGAACCCGGCGATCGAGCCGCCGATCCCCCGGTCGTCGAGGTCGGCCAGGTACTCACGGGCGGACTCCCGGGCGCGGTCGGCGTCCCGCGACCCGACGAGTATCTCGTGGTCCGTGTCCCGCGCCCAGCGGAGAGCGAGTCCCTCGCCGATGTCGCCGGTCCCGCCGAGTATCGCGATGTGCATACCTCCGCAAGAGGGGGTCGGAATAAGGACCCTTCGGTCAGTCTGCTCGCGCGAGCGTCCCCTCTCCTCTCCGCGTCGCCCCGACCCCGGCGTTCACCGCCCCGCGTCGTCCAGCAGTTCCGGGAGCCCGTTCACCGACGACACGACGGCGTCGGCGCCCGCCTCCTCGAACCGGCGTCGGCCCCCGGATCCGGTCAGCCCGCCGGTCAGGACCCCGATTCCCCGGTACGTACGACCGTCCCGGTCGTCGGCAGCGCGGGCGGCCCGCACGTCGTCGAGCGTGTCACCCACGAAGGCCAGTCGGTCGACGCCCAGCCGGTTCGCGAGCGCGAGCAGTCCGGCGGGGTCGGGCTTTCCCGGGAGGTCGTCGTCCATCGTGATCCGGTGGGCCTCGGGGAGGTCGAGGCCCACCCGGTCGAGCGCGATGTCGGCCTCCGCCGCCGGACGTCCCGTGAGGACGCCGACCGCGAACCGCCCCGTGAGGGTCTCGACCGTCTCCCGATCGATCAGCACCGGCTCGTCGTGGACGTACCCGGGCGCGCCGATGGCCGGCTCGCCCCCCTCGAGTTCCCGGTAGCGGTCGCCGCCGAGATACAGCGACTGGAACACCCGCCGGATCTGATCGGGCGCCCACTCGGCCTCGATCGTCCCCGGGTCCGCACACTCCGCCTCGACGACGGCCCGCGCGGCGGCGAGTCCGCCACCCCGGGCCGCGATCGCGTCGGCGAACCCCTCGATCGTGTGGTCGAGGCCGCGGGCCCGGCCGAGGACGAACAGGGCGCCGGCGTCGGTGAGTTCCCAGTCGTTGTTGAAGCCGCCGGCGTTCTTCAGCGCCTGGATCCCCTCGTCGGGAAACGCCTCGCCGTAGAGGCGCTCGACCGTCTCCGTGATCGCCCGCCGGTAGGAGTCCGCGACGTCCACCAGCACGCCGTCGATATCGAGCACGATGCCCTCGACTCGCATGCCCGGGAGGACGGTTCGGGGGGATATGTGGCTTGCGAGACTGCGGGGGCTCCGCCAGCGCGAGACCCCGGAGCCGCATCTCCCGGGACGAACGGTCGACGCGGGGGCCGTCGGCGTCGGGATGTTTATGACCCACCCGTCGTTAGATGTGCCCATGCTGGTGGACGTGGTGCCGATCGGCGAGGTCACTGCGCAGGCAAAGCGGGAGATTTCCGCCGCCCTGCGCGGCGTGTACGACGCCGAGGTGACCCTCGCGGACACACAGGACGTCCCCGAGGGCGCCTTCGACGGCGCGCGGGATCAGTACCGCGCCGAGGAGTTCATCGAACTCGCCGGGCGGGCCGGCACGGGGGAGAAGAACCTCGCCGTCACGCCGAAGGACCTGTTCTATCGGCGCCGCAACTACGTGTTCGGGCTGGCGTACCTCGACGGGAACGCCAGCGTCGTCTCGACGTACCGCCTCCAGACCTCCTCGGATGGGGGCTTTTCCAACCAGTCGGCCAACGACATCTTCGTGGACCGCGTCCGCAAGGAGGTCGTCCACGAGGTCGGCCACACCCTCGGACTCGACCACTGTGACAACCACCGCTGTGTGATGAACTTCTCGCCGACGGTCCGGGAGGTCGACGTCAAAGAGGAGAACCTGTGTGGGACCTGCCAGCGATCGGTCTGAGCGTTGCCTCGTCAAACGAAGTCGAATTCGATGTCCGTCTCCCAGTCGTCGTGATACTCGAACGCCCCGGACATCCAGAACAAGCCGGTGCCGTTCTCGACGGGCTGGGGCCGGATTTTCTTCTCTTCGGATCCCGTGGTGACGCTCTCGAAGGCCCACGTCTCGCCGCCGTCGGTCGTTTCCCCGCGGCGGATCTCGAAGACGCCGTCGATGACCTCGGCGACGTAGACGACGGTCTCGTCCCGTGGATCGATCGTGATCCCCCCGGGGTGTAACCAGGCGTTGTCGCCGGGTGCCGGAGGCTCGCTCCCCGGCTCGGTGACGGTCACGTCGCGGTTCACCCACTCGCCGGCGTCGTCGTCGAAGTACGCGTAGACGAGGTGGTGTCGTTCGTTGTCGGATCCCTCATAGCGGATGTAGGCGATGTAGGGCGTTCCCTCGTGGATCCGGAGATCGGTCGCGCGGGCCTCGTATTCCGCCTCGTCCTCGTCGTAGGCGACGTCGACGTCGTCGGCGTCCATCGGGAGGTCGGCGACGTCCGCGGCCCTGGATCCGTCCGCACGCCGGAACACACCGGACTCGTATCTGAGGTACATCACGTCGTCCGGCTCGACGAACTTGGGATTGCCGGTGATGAGAAGGTGGAACGCGGCGTCGTCCTCGTCGTCTCGCCGGACGTAGGGGTACTGCCAGTTCCAGTCCGGCAGCACCTGCGTGGCGTCGCTCCAGGAGAAGCCGTAGTCGTTCGACGTCCGGAACACGCACGTCCCTTCGAGACCGTCGTCCCGGCTCCTGGAGAACTGGTAGATCCGGTCGCTCTCTCCCGGGAGCTGGACCGCGGTGGCGTAGTCGTCGCTCGCACTGATGCTTCGTTCCTCTCCGAACGTCGTAATGTCGTGGGGAGTGGAGGTCATCCGGTAGTGGATATCCGACGACCGGTCGTAGAAGGCGATGAGACGACCGTCGTCCAGTTCGAGCAACGACGGGTTGTTGTGGTCGCTCCCGTCCGGTAGATCGGAGTCCCATCTCACGGTCTCCGTCTCGCCCGTGGCGTGATCCAACTGGTACACGACTACCTCGGTGTCGTTGTTCGTCCACCCCATGAACGTCCTCCCGTCAGCGCGGAACGGCCGTGGGTCGTTCAGGAAGTGATAGGCCCCCTCTTCGAACTCGAGTCGTACCTCGGGGTCCCAGAGCCGTAACGTTCCTCCGGCCGACTCGTCCCCGGTGTACACCTCGTGGACGTGGGTGCCCGCCCCGAAACCGTCCGTCTCGACGTCATCGAAGCCGACGCTCGCGGCGTCGCCGCCCGCGAGCGTGACCGTCTCGGTCTCGATGGGATCGTCGTCAACCCGGTACTGGACGGTCCGTTCGCCCGACTCGTCGCCCGTGTTCTCGATCGTCGCGCCGACGTCGAACCTGTCGCCGATCCCCATCGTCAGATCGCCCGGCTCGAATTCGCCCACCGCGAAGTGCGCCGGATCCACCGTGTCGGTCCCGTCCGCGCCCCCGTCGTCCCCATCGGCATCGTCGTCCTCCGTCCCGGTGGGGGTGCCGCCATCCCCTCCCGAACATCCCGCCAGCACGGCCGTCAGACCGGCCGCGCCGGCCGCCTGCAGGAAGCGCCGTCGACTCCCGCCGTGTTCCCGACGACCCCGGCACGATCTCTCCCCGTCGCGAGTCATGGGCGTGAGCCACATTGCGGACGGTAATAATAGTTTGTAGACTGCCGGAATCGGACGGGACGACCTCCCGGCGCCGCCTACCCGAACGCCGATTCGACTGCGTCGCGGTCGACGTCGGCGACGACCGGGAGGTGGTCGGACCGCACCGGTTCCGCGGTCGGCAGCGTCCGGAACCGCTCGACGGCGACGCTCGTCGGGAGAAAGACGTAGTCGATGCGGTCCCCCGGTTGGCCCGCGAATCCCTGGAAGGTCCCTTCGGGCCCCTCGACGCTTTCGGCGACCCGGCGGGCGTCGACCAGGCCGGATCGGGTGAGCTCCGTGTGCGCCTCCGAGTCGGGCACGAAGTTGAAATCGCCGAGAACGACGACCATCCGGCCGTCGACGAGCTGCTCCTCGACACGCTCGCGGATCAGGGCGCTGCTGTTTTGCCGCGCCATCCCGCTGACGTGGGAGAAGTGGGTACTGTATGCGCGAAACCGGACTCCGGTCGCCCGCTCGACGAGTTCGACCCAGCTCGCGATCCGGGGCAGGTCGGCGTTCCAGCTCACGCTCCCCGGTTCGTCCGGCGCCTCCGAGAGCCAGAACGTGCCCCGCTCGACCGCCTCGAAGCGGTCGGCCCGCCACCCGACGGGAGTGTGTTCGCCGTCGTCCTCACCCCGGCGCCCGATCCCGTACCACTCGTAGCCCTCCAGGTGCTCGCGGACGTACGAGAACTGGTGGGGCAGGGCTTCCTGGAGGCCGACGACGTCGGGCTCGACGTCGCGGATCGCGCCGACGACCCGCTCCCGCCGGTCCGGCCACGGCGGCTCGTCGTCGGGGTTGTCGTACCTGACGTTGAAGCTCATCGTCCGGACCACCCCGGGGTCCCACGGCGGTGGCTCCGTGACCGGCGTCGCGGTCGGCGTGTCGGTGAGGGCGTCCGTCGGCGTCGCGGTCGGCGTGT
>CAYSJP010000057.1:0-2327 GCA_964431395.1 uncultured Halobacteriales archaeon | reverse complement strand
CGGTCGGCGTGTTCGCCCCCGTCTCCGTGGCCGGCGTATCCGTCCGCCCGCCGTCGCCGCCACACCCCGCCAGCCCGGCAACCGTCGCGCCCGAAACCAGTTCGAGGAGGCGTCGCCGGGACGCAACCACCGTCGTGTCGGCCGTCTCGCGCCGGCTCACGTTCCCCGGTCCTCCGGCTCCACCGATCGAATTCCCCCGTACCCCGTGTGCTCCGTCGTTTCCATCATCGGTGTCAGTCGCCGGTCGCCCGGACGACGCCCGCGGCCCGTGCGAACACGCGACACGTTCTCTCCCCGGAGATTTATATCGATCGATGTGTATGGAGATGCATGCCAACAGACGAACGCGACGAGGGGCGGATCCACGGCGACCGTCGGCGGTTTCTGAAGGCCGTCGGCGCCGCGAGCGCCGCCGGCGCGGCCGGCTGTTTGGGGGACGACGACGGCGCCACCCCGACCGAGACGGAAACGGCGGCGGGAGCGGAAACGGAGACGCGCCAGGAGACGGAGACGGGGACGGGGACCCGGACGCCCACCCCGACGCCGGAGCCCCTCGCGACCTGGCACCGGGACCACGACTGGGAGCAGGACCCCGAGGCCGCGACCGACTGGGACGCGTACTCGATCACGAAAATCCTCGATCAGGCCGACTTCATGGACATCGAGCTCGCCCCCGACGGCCGCCTGTTTTATATCACGCGCGGGCACGGTCCGGGCACCGGCGGGAGCACCGAGGAGACCTTCGCGGTCGGGTACGTGCACCCGGACACGGGCGCCCAGGGAACCGTCCTCGAGAAGGCGACCTCCACGGCGACGCCGGGATCGCCCGACGTCGACACGCCGTCCCGCGAACTCGGCGGCCAGGGGATCGCGCTGGATCCGGACTTCCCGGACAACGGGTACGTGTACGTCCTCCATCACCCCCGCATCGACGAGATGGACGACATCGGGCCGAGCCCGTACGACGAGTTCTGGGACGGCGAGGTCGAGCGCTTCGGGTACATGCTACTCTCGCGGTTCGAACTCGCGGGGGATGCACTCGACCCCGCGTCCGAAACCGAGATCATCCGCATCCCCCAGCAACACGACGCCTGCTGTCACCACGGCGGGAACCTCGAGTTCGGCCCCGAGGGGAACGTCTGGATCTCGGTCGGGGACAACTCCGAGATCGTCTCGGCGTACTCGACAATCGACGACCGCGAGAGCCGGCACCCCGCGTACGACGCGGGACGGACGGCCTCGAACACGGCCGACCTCCGGGGGAGCATCCTCCGGATCAGCCCCGACCCCGACGGCGGCTACTCGATTCCCGAGGGCAACCTCAAGGCGGTCCACGAGGAGCGCACGGGCGAGCAGTACGCCCCCGAACGGTTCCGCCCCGAGATCTTCTCGATGGGCTACCGGAACCCGTACGTCATCTCCGTCGACTCCCACACGGGTGCCCTGTTCACCGCCACGTACTCGCCGGGGTACGGCAACTGGACTGACGGCGAGCGCGGCCCGCCGGGCATCGCCGGCTACCGCCTCGTCTGCGAGCCCGACTACGCCGGCTGGCCGTATTTCCAGGGGTACTACCCCTACCGCCGGTACGACCACGACGCCGGCGAAGTCGGCCAGCCCTACTGGCCGGGCAACCCGCGCAACGACTCCCGGAACAACACCGGCCTGGAGTACCTCCCGCCGTACGAGCCGGACCTGGTCTGGCAGCCACAGAACGGACAGACCGGCCCGGAGTACGCCGACGCGCCCGCCTGGGTGGACGTGCCCCGCCCGGGCGCCTGGACGTGGGAGGGGACGGGACTGGGCGGCTCGGGCGGGAACAACGCGGGCCCGGCGTACCGCTACGACGAGTCGTACGGGCCGACCGCTCTCCCGCCGTTCTTCGAGGCCAAGCAGTTCTTCCTCACCTCCTACGGCGACCGTCCGACGATCCGGTATTTCGACTTCCGGGCGGACGGCGGGCTCCTCGAACTGAGCGTCGGGGAGTTCCTGCCGGACGCGCCGTGGGTGGGCGACACGCCACACCACATGGCGATCGGTCCCGAGGGGCGGGCGTTCGTGACGAACTACGGCGACGGGTTCTACATGGTCGAGTACCGTGGTTGAGGGGCCGGCCGCCGGTCACCCGGGAAGCGACACCTTCCCGACCCACTCGCGGTAGCGCACGTCGAAGAAGTGAAGCTCCGAGACGGTCCAGGTCACGGGGTCGACCTCCCTGTCGGCGAGGCGTTCGGCCGTCTCCATCGATCCGCCGCGGGCGAGCGTGACGTGGGGGGTGTACTCCGGTCCCTCGACCCCATCGAGGGTGCCGAACACGTCGACGAGTT